>NZ_JBHUWD010000003.1:3813-158651 GCF_042670205.1 Luteimicrobium sp. NPDC057192
CGCAAACGCAAACTGTTCCGAGATTTCCACCACAAAAATCAACCGGGGGGGGGGGGGTTCTGAGGGGGGGGGGGGCGGCGGCGGGGGTGGCGCGCACCCGCGCCGACGTCTCAGGCACCCGCGTCGAGCGAGGCGACCTCCGTCGCGGTCAGCGCGCGGTCCCACACGGCCACCTCGTCGACGGCGCCCGGCCAGAAGTCGCTCGGACCGCCACCCGAGAAGCCCCGGCCGATCGCGAACCGGCCCGCCGCGGGGTCGCCCGCCGGCTGCGCCCAGACCTTGGCCTGCGGCACGCCGTCGACGTAGAGCGTGTACGTGCCCTGGTCGGCGTCGTGGACTCCCACCAGGTGGTACCAGCGGCCCGTCTCGGGGACGGCGTCCGCGAGCGCCCGACCCTCGCTGGTCGAGAAGGCGAACCGGTTATCGGCCTGCGAGTACTGCAGGTAGAACCCGCTCGAGACGGTGCCGTCCTGGCTGACCGCGGTCGCCCACGAGCGGAGCCGGTCGAGCCGGACCCACGCGCCGGCGGTGAAGCTCCCCGCGGTGTCGAGGACGGGCCCGGTCGTCTGCGCGGCCTGGCCGCTCCCGGAGAGCTGGAGCGCCGCGCCGGCCGCGGCGTCGCGACCGGAGGTCCACGTCGCGCCGCCGGTGAGGGTGGCGTCGTGCCCGGCGACCGCGTCGTGGGCCACGGTGCCGCTGCCCTCGTCGAGCGACCAGGTCCCGACGGGGTCCTCGTGGCCGGGAGGGAACGCGACGCGCAGCGCCTGGCGCCGGTGGGTCTGCTCGACGGTCGGCCCGGCCCGGTAGGTCGCGGTCGCCGTGAGCGTGGCGGTCGTGCCGGCAGCCGCGTCGTCGGGCGCGGTCACGGTGAACCGCCAGACCGCGTCGCCGCCGGAGTGCACGACGCTCGGGCGCGAGCCCACGGGCGTCGCGGTCCAGCCGTCGGGCAGGGCCAGCGACACGCGCGGTGACGTGAGGTTCCGCGGCGTCTGGGCGCTCACGGTGACGGACACGGTCGTGGCGTCGCCGACGACGACCGGCCCGCTCTTGCTCGCCGGCCCGACCGCCACGGTCGCGTCCTGGCTGGACGCCGACCACGACTCGAGCTCGTTCACGCCGACGAACGCCCCGTCGGGGTTGGTGAGCAGGAGGCGGATCCGGGTGGTCGTGAGCGCGGGGAACGTGACGCGGTTGAGGCCGTTGCCGACCGGGGCCGCGGCCGAGCGCGTCTGGTCGGGCACGTCCTGCCAGGCGCCGCCGTCCCAGTACTGCAGCCGGTAGTCGGCCGCGGGACGGACTCCCCCGCCGTCGTCGTACCCGTACCAGCGCACGTCGCTCACGACGGTCGGCGCCCCGAAGTCGACGCCGTAGAAGTCCTGGGCGTTCGGCGACCGGTAGTTCGTCCACCGCGTGCTCTGCGGGACGTTCGCGTAGAAGACCTTGCCGTCGAGCGCGTTCCACGCGTCGTCCGTGGACCACGTGTACGACGAGATCGGCTTCGGGTAGCCGGTGCGGAGCGGGTTCGCGGCGTCGTTCACGAGGTGCGCGCCCGACGACGCGGCGACGGTCCGCCCGACGTCCACCGTGAGGTCGCGCAGCGTGGCCGACGTCCGCACGAGTCGCCCGTCGACGAAGACGCGCATGCCGGCACCCTCCCCGTAGTGCGAGCCGTCGCGGTCCCACAGGAGCGTGACGTTGCGCCCGTGGTAGGGGACGTTCTCGGCCGCGAAGTGGTCCCACGACGCCGGCACGAGCGGCTGGATCCGCAGCGTGTCGTCCGCCTGGGCTCGCAGGCCGAGCAGTCCCGAGAGCACGAGGTCGTCGAACGTCGAGTGGTTGTAGTCCTCGCTGTGGTTGCGGCCGTCGTAGATCCACCGGTCGGCGTCGGGGTCGTGCGCCTCGGCGACGTACGGCTTGCCGTCCTTCATCTGCGTCTTCGCGTACGTCAGGAGGGACGCCGCGTAGTCGTCCCGGGTGATCGTCTGCTGGGCCGGGTAGTCGTCGAGCAGGTTCGCCAGGCCGGTGAGCGTCTGCGATGTGGAGAACGGCCAGCTCGGGCCGTCCCAGCGGCAGCAGCTCCCCGCGTCCTTCATGAACAGGGGGCTGCGGCGCTCGGCCGTCGTCGGGCCGAACGCGCTCGCGAAACCCTGCGGGTCGAGGAGCTGCGACCACGCCGACGCGTCCTGGGGCTCGGCCGCGCCGAACATCCAGGGCAGGAAGCCGATCTCCTCACGCGTGCTCGACAGGTGGTGGTCTGGGTTGTCGTCGCGCGGCATCGCGTAGTAGAAGCCGCGGTCGGGGTCCCACAGCCATTGCTGCATCGAGGCCCGGATCGACGACGCCCGCTGGGCGTACTCGCTCGCGAGCGTCCTGTCACCCAGCAGCCCGGCGATCGCGCTGATGGCCCGCGCGTCGCCGTACTGGTACGAGTTCAGGGTCGGCCGGTAGCCGGCGCCGCCGTGGTACGGGTCCGACGACTCGTACGACGACGCCGAGAACTCCATCGCGTCCCAGACGGGGACCGACCAGTAGAGCCCCAGCGTCGTGTCGTACTGGCCGTCCCAGCCCCGGTACTGCTTCACGAGCGCGGGCAGCAGGTCGCGTAGCCCCTCGACGTCGCCCGTCACCTGGGCCTGCTGGTACGCGGCGGTCGCGAGCCAGACGCTGTACTCGTGCGCCCAGTCGGTCGTGTCCTTGTTGACGTCGTCCGTCGCGGGCTTGGCGCCCGCGCCGGGCCCGGTGAGCCAGAAGCGCAGGTAGTCGTCCGCATAGCTCGTGTCGCGCAGCCACCGGTTCTCGGTGAGCTGGTGGCCCGCCGCGGCGTCGATCGCCTGGTACGGGGCCGCGTAGCCGCAGCAGTCGAGGAACTCCGTGGAGATCCACCCGCTCTCCGGGTCGGTGTAGCGCAGGTGCTCCTTGGCGACCTGCCAGCGGTAGTAGTAGACGTCCTGGATCGCCTTGTCCGGCAGGTCGACGAACGGGATGTTCGCCTCGTACCAGCCGGGCTCGTCGAAGCCCTCGAGGTAGGACGCGTCGTCGAGCACGTGCGTGCCCGCCCCGACGGACGGGTAGACGGGCGCGTGCTCCCCGCCGTCGCCGGCGGTCGCTCCGCCGGTCGCGGCAGGCGCGGCGTCCGCGGCCAGGCCGTCGTCGGCCTCGGCGCCGGCCGCGCCGACGAGCGCCAGACCGGCGGCGAGGGCGAGCGCCCCGACCGAGGCGACGAGGCGTCGTCGTCGGGAGGGGGCGGAGAGAGGAGAGCGGTGGTGCCGGGTCATGGTCGAACCTCCACGACAGCGTTGTCAGGGGACCGAAGGATCAGCGGTGGGACGCGCGGCGACGCCGCCCCCACGGGCCGGCCGGTGCGACGCACCGGCCGGCCGAGCAGCGGTCAGGGAAGACGCCTCACCCGGGTGAGCGTCGTCTGGATCAGCACGACGACCGCGAGGAAGAGGCCGTTGGCCAGGTCGGACGCGGACGAGCCGTACTGGGACAGGTGCACGCCGATGAGGTTCTGGATCACGGCGAGGAGCAGGACGCCGGCCGCGGTGCCGACGATCGAGCCCGCGCCGCCCGTGAGCAGCGTCCCGCCGATGATCACGGCGGCGATCGCGGTGAGCTCGTAGCCGACGCCGATGTTGGTGACGCCGGACTGGAGCCGCGACGCGTTGAGCATCCCCGCCGCGCCGGCGATCGTCGCGGACAGCACGTAGACGAGCACCTTGGTGCGTGCCACGGGCAGGCCCATGAGGAGCGCCGCGTTCTCGCTGCCGCCGATCGCGAACAGCGCCTGGCCGAAGCGGGTCCGCATGAGGAGGATCCCGCCCAGGACGAACAGGATCACCGCGGTGAGGATCGGGCGCCACGTGCCGTCGCCGAGCCACAGGAACGGGGACCCCTTCGGCACCAGGTAGGTGTCGGTGCCCTCGGCCGAGATCGCCTGCAGGAGCCCGCGGGCGAACAGCATGCCCGCGAGCGTGACGATGAACGGCGCGAGCCGGGCCTTCGCGATGAGCGTGCCCTGGACGAGCCCGAACAGCACGGCGACGATCAGCGGCAGCAGGATCGCGACGAGGATGCCGCCGTGCCCGGCGCCCCAGGCCGCGAGGACGCCGCCCAGCGCGAACATCGAGCCGACGGACAGGTCGATGCCACCCGTGAGGATGACGAACGTCATGCCGAGCGCGAGGAGGGACGTGTACGCGTTGCCGACGAGGATCGACTGGAAGTTCCCCCAGTCGGCGAACCCGTCGGAGAACAGGCACGCCGCGACGAACACGATCACCAGCGAGACGAGACCGCCCTGCTGCTGTGCGATGCCGGTGACGCGCTCGAGCCGGGTCTCGCCCGTGACGTCGACGTTCACCCCGGCGTCCGGGGTCACGGGGCTCGTGGGGTTGAGTGTGCTCATCGTCCGCTCCGTCCCCGCGCCGCGTACACGGCACCGATGATGATGACGGCCTCGACCATCTGGCTGTAGGAGTTCTTCACGTTGTTCTGGATCAGGGTCGCGGCGACGAGCTGCATGAACACCGCGCCCGCGACCGTGCCGAGAACCTTGATCCGTCCGCCCGTGAGCGGCGTGCCACCCACGACGACGGCCGTGATGGCGCTGAGCTCGTAGTTCAGCCCGTAGTTGGACGGGTCCGCGTAGCCGCCGTGCCCGACGAGGAACACGCCGGCGATCGCCGCGAACAGGCCCGAGACGACGTAGACGGCGACGAGGACCCGCTTCACCGGGAGCCCGGCGAGCGCGCTCGCCGCTCGGTTGTCGCCGATCGCCGTGAGCCGCCGGCCGAAGGCTGTGCGCCGCACGACGAACGCGACGACCAGCACGATGACGACGGCGATCCACACCTCCTGCGGGATCCCGAACCAGCTGTCGAGGCCGAGCGCGCCGATCGTCTCGTCGGTCACGGACTTGGCGCTCGCGCCGTTGAGGATCACCGCGAACCCGCGCAGACCGATCATGAGCGCGAGGGTCGCGATGATCGGCTGGACGTTCGCGACCGCGACCATCAGCCCCGCGAGCAGCCCCGAGACGCACCCGGCGACCAGCGCGATGACGATCGAGAGCCACGGTCCGTACCCGAGGTAGAGCGGGATCACGGCCGACGACAGCGCGATCACCGCGCCGACCGACAGGTCGATGCCCTCGGTCGTGATCACGAGCGCCATGCCGAGCGCCACGATGAGGACGGGGACCACCTGGAATGCCTGGACCCGGAAGTTGTCCATCGAGAAGAAGGACGGCTTGATCGCGGTGTTGACGGCGATCAGCACGACGATCGCCGCGTACACGCCGTAGTCCTGCAACCAGGTGACCACCCGGTTGCGGTCGAGCACGGCCGGCGCCGGCCGGACGGCGACGTCAGTCATGGGTCTCCTCCTCGGTGCGCGCGGCCGGCCCGGGGGTGCCGGGCTGCTCGGGCTCCGTCAGGTCGGGCTCGGGGGGTGCCTCCGCGAGCGTGGTCATGAGGGTGTCCTGCGTGACGTCCTGCCCGGTCAGCTCGCCGACGACGCGGCCGTCCTTGAGCACGACGACACGGTCCGAGCCCTCGATCAGCTCGTCCAGCTCGGAGGAGATGAGCAGGACGCCGAGGCCCTGCTCGGCCAGCTCGTTGATGACGCCCTGGACCTCGGCCTTCGCACCGACGTCGATGCCGCGCGTCGGCTCGTCGAGCAGGAGCGCCTTGGGGTCGAGGCACAGGCAGCGGGCCAGCAGGACCTTCTGCTGGTTCCCGCCCGACAGCTCCGAGACCCGCTGGTCCGGGCTCGACGCCTTGATGCGCAGGCGCTTCATGAAGTAGTCGACGATCTCGTCCTGCTTGGACCTGTCCACCAGGCCCCCGCGCGTGATCCGCGGCAGCGCGGCGAGCACGATGTTCTCCCGCACCGACAGGCTGGGCACGATGCCCTCGAGCTTGCGGTCCTCGGGCAGCATGACGACGCCGGCCCGGATCGACGCGGCGACCGTGCGCCGGGTGGAGCGTCCGCCGACCTCGACGGTGCCGCCGTCGAGCGGGAGGGCGCCCATGATCGCCTTGGCGGTCTCGCTGCGCCCCGATCCGAGCAGCCCGCCGAGCCCCACGACCTCGCCGGGGCGGACGTCGACGGACACGCCGTCGAGCTGGTGGCGGCGCTGGAGGTCGCGCGCGGACACCACGGGCGGCCCCGTGACCTCGTGGGCCTCGTCCGCGAACCCGGTCGTGCCGTGCTTGCGCACGTCGCCGATCTCGCGGCCCAGCATGAGCGAGACCAGGGTGATCCGGTCGACGGCGGCCATGTCGTCCACACGGACGACGGCGCCGTCCCGCATCACGGTGACGCGGTCGCAGATCTGGTACAGCTCGTCGAGCCGGTGGCTCACGTAGACGATCGCGATGCCCTGGTCGCGCAGGCGCCGGATGACCCCGAACAGCGTCTCGACCTCGCGCGCCTCGAGCGACGACGTCGGCTCGTCCATGATCACGACCCGCGCGTCGATCTGCACCGCGCGCGCGATCGCGACCATCTGCTGGGCGCCGAGCCCGAGCGAGCGCAGTGGGCGCGCCGGGTTCACGTCGACGCCGTAGTCGCGCAGGATCTCGCGGGCCTCGCGCTTCATGCGCGCCGAGTCGATCAGCCCGTACCGCCGCGGCTCGCGCCCGAGGAACAGGTTGCGCGCGACGCTCATCATCGGGACGAGGTTGACCTCCTGGTAGATCGTGGAGATCCCGGCCTCCTGCGCCGCGAGCGGGCTCGCGAACGCGACCTGCTCGCCGCGCAGCCGCACCTCGCCCTCGTCGGGCTCGTAGACGCCGGTCATGACCTTGATCAGTGTCGACTTCCCGGCGCCGTTCTCGCCGATCAGCGCGTGCACCTCCCCCGGGCGCACCGCGAAGTCGATGTCGCGCAGGGCGTGGACGCCCGTGAACGACTTGTGCACCCCGGTGACCTCGAGCACGGGGGTCGGGGCGGCGGATCCGCCTGGTGGCGCGGCGGTCGGCTCTGCAGCCACCGGCTGCGCGCCCTGTCCTTGAACCATCGGTGAAGGGCCTCTCTAGCTTCGCGGTACGTCGTCGTCCACGGAAGTCCGGTGCCGGCCGGCCGCGCGGGTCCCCTCACCCGCGCGGCCGACCGCGCCTCGTCCTGGGCTGGCGCCTGAGGTTGCGCGGGCGGGCCCGCGCGACCTCTTAGTAGACGTCGCCGTTGTCCAGCGCGTCCTGGGCGTTGTCCTTCGTGAAGTGGTGGTCCGCGATAATCACGTTCGTCGGCGTGCCCTTGTCGCCGTAGAAGTCCGTGAGCGCCTGGAACGCGAGCGGGCCGAAGCGCGGGTTGGTCTCGACGTCGGAGAACATCACCCCGGCGGCGACGTTCTTGACCGCGTCCTCGGTGCCGTCGATGCCGATCACCTGGATGTCCTTGCCGGGGGTCTTCCCGGCGGCCTTGATCGCCTGGATCGCGCCGAGCGCCATCGTGTCGTTCTCGGCGTAGACACCCTTGATGTCCGGGTTGGACTGGAGGATCTGCTCCATGACCTTCTGGCCGGTCGCCTGGTCGAAGTTCGCGGTCTGCGAGGCGACGACCTTGAGGTTCGGCGACGACGCCGCGATCTCCTTGGTGAAGCCGTCCGTGCGAGCCTGGGCGACGTTGTTGCCCGAGGTGCCCTGGAGGATCGCAATGTTGCCGCCGTCGGGCAGGGCCTTGGCCATGTCCTGGGCAGCGATCTTGGCCTGGCCCGCGAAGTCGGAGCCGATGAACCCGATGAAGTCGCTGCAGGCCGAGCCGTTGACCGTGCGGTCGATCGTGAGGATCGGGATCTTCTTCGCCTTGGCCTGCGCGAACGCGGGAGCCAGGCCGTCCGAGTTCTCCGGGGCGACGATGAGGACCTTCGCGCCCTGCGCGATCATGTCCTGGATGTCGGTGTTCTGCTGCTGGACGTTCGCGTTGGCGTTGCGCTGGATGAGCTTGATGCCCCGCGCCTTGGCCTCGTCCGTGATCGACTGCGTCTCCGTCGCGCGGAACGGGTTGCTCGTCGACTCGGACTGCGAGAACCCGACCGTGACGCCCTTGAGGTCGATCTTGTCCGCGCCGTAGGTCGTGTAGGTGCAGTCGTCGCCGGACGAGCCGGTCGACTGGACCTGCTGCGCGGCGCCCGTGTTCGCCGCGCCGCCGGTGGACGTGCTGCCGCCCCCGTTGTCGTCGGCGCTCTTGGAGCATCCGGTGAGCGCGAGGGCGAGCGCCGTTCCTGCGACCACGACGACGGACGCGGTCCGCCGCTTGGAGGTGAGAGCCATCATGTCTCCTTTGATCTCGATGGTTCGCGCGACTTCGCGCTGAGGTGGTGCGACCTCCACATTGAACACCTATCGATCAGAACTAGGCAACGGTCGATCACCAACGCGACAGCCTCGTGACCAAAATGTGATCGATACTCGGGGTCAGTCGGCGTCGTCGAGGGGTGCGACATGCACGGAGACGCGCAGCGGGCGGAGCTGCGCGAGGAGCTCCGGATCCGCTCGCGCGTCCGTGACCAGGTGCGTGATCGCCTCGACGGGCACCGTCTGCATCATCGTGTCGACGCCGAGCTTGGTGTGGTCGGCCAGGACCACGACCTCCTGCGCTGCCGCCACGATCGCGCGGTCGATGCTCGCGGACTGCGCGTTCGGCGTCGAGAGGCCCCGCGAGACCGTGAAGCCGTTCCCGGACAGGAACGCACGGCGCACCCGGATCCCCTGGAGCGAGGCCTCGGCCGAGCTCCCCACCAGGGCGAACGTGGGGCCGCGCAGCGTGCCGCCCGTCATCACGATCTCGACCGACGAGCGGGCCAGCTCCTCCGCGACGAGCACCGAGTTCGTCACGACCGTGAGGTCCTGGAACCGCCCCAGCACGCGCGCGAGCTCGCGGGTCGTCGTCCCGGCACCCAGCACGACCGCGTCACCCTCGGATACGAGGTCGGCCGCCACGGCCGCGATCGCTGCCTTCTCGGCCGCCGCGACCTGGCTCTTCTGCTGGTACGTCTGCTCGTGGGTGAGGCCACCGGGCCAGGCGGCGCCGCCCCGTCGACGGTCGATGACGCCCTCCTGCTCGAGCATCCGCACGTCCCGGCGGATCGTCACCTCGGACGCGTCGACCGCGGAGGCGAGCTCCCGCAGGGACGCCAGCCCTCGGCTCCGGACCTGCTCGACGATCGCCTGCCGACGTTCGAATGCGTGCACGCCTGATCCCCGTTCCACTCGCCGGCGACGCTCCATCGCCTCGTCGCGACCACGGTACGCGATCTTGATCGATTGTCGATCACAACGGAGCGAACGTGACCGAACCGTGCTCGGACCGGGATGTCGCGCTCGCCGAGGGTGACGCCGCGTTCGCCGACGGTGACGCTGCGTTCGCCGACGGTGACGCTGGGTTCGCCGAGGGTGACGCTGGGTTCGCCGAGGGTGACGTGTGGGCCGGTGGCGCCGAGCCTCCGGATCGTATGGGGTTCTTCGGCTCCGGCAACAGATTCCGGAGAGCCGAGCGCACGGCCTCACGCGCGGCGCCGAGCATGCGAGCATCCCCATGCTCGGTCGGCCCCGTCATCTCGTGAGTGCGTACTCTTTGCGCGACTCGCCGGGTGTGTCGCACAAAAAGTACGCACTCACGAGATGACGGGGCCGGGCGCGGGCGGGGCTGATCGCATGCTCGACGCGCAGGCGGGCGGGCGAGACCACGGCCGAGCGGGCGGGTGCGGGGAGGTGGTGAAGGGCGTAAGGGAGTGCGCACGGCCCCTAGGGCCGAAGCACGACAGCCCGAACCAGCTCGCCGCACCCGCCCGCGAACCCGACCCCGCGGGCGCCACACCCGACGAACACCCGCGCCGCACTCGGCGAGACGGGCCCGTCAGACGTACCGACGGCGCTGCAACCAGCGCAGGACGAACCACCCCGTGAGCACCGGCAGCCAGCAGGTGAGGAACCGGTAGAAGAACGCCGTGGGCACCGCGACCTCGGATGGCACGCCGAACGCCGCGAGTCCACCGATGAGCGCGGCCTCGACGGCCCCGACCCCGCCGGGCGTGGGCGCTGCGGTCGCGAGGGTCGCGCCGACCATCGTCACGAACGCGGCGGCCACGAACTCGCTGCCGCCGCCGAACGCGAGCAGGCACGCCCACAGGGCTGCCGCGGACGCGAGCGTCACGCCGCAGGACCCGACCACGGCGAGGGCGAGCCGGGCGGGTCGCCGCGCGAGCGACCCGAGCTCGGCGACGACCTCGCGCAGCCGCAGCCGCGCCTGGGTGAGCACGGTGCGGCGCAGGCGCGGCACGGAGAGCACGACGCCGACGGCGGCGAGCAGCAGCGCGATCACGAGCAGGACCAAGGACTTCCCGGGCACGAGGTGCGAGAGGTCGAGGGTCTTGCCGGCGATCACGGCGAGGATCGCGAGCAGGCCGACGTGGGTCACGACCTGGACGACGCTCTGCAGCGCGATCACGCCGGACGCGGCGGCGATGGGCAAGCCGCCGGTCTGGGTGAGGTACCGGGCGTTGAGGGCCAGGGATCCGACGCTCGCCGGGGTGGAGGTCCCGACGAACGACGTCGCGACCTGGACGGCGACGGTCCGGCCGCCGGGGAGCTGCGCCGTCGTGCAGGAGCGTAGGGACAGCGCCGCCGCGACAGGGCCCAGGGCTGCGATGACCAGGGCGAGGACCGCCCATACGGGGTCGGCCGTGCGGACGGCGTCGACGGTGCGCGGGAGCTGCCCGATCAGCGGGAGCGCGACGTACGTGAGGCCGACGAGCAGGACGAGCTGCACGAGCTGGCGGCGGCTGAAGCGCGAGAGCTGGTAGGTCTGCACCGCCTGGACGTCGCACTGCCGCTCGACCTCGAGGCGGACGTCCTCGATGAGGGCGTCGCGCGCGTGCCGCGGTCCGCGGGCCTCGCGCGGCACGACGACGGGCCCGAGCCCGCGCGCTCCCCGCACCACGAGGTCGGGGCCGAGCCGGGCGACGGCGGTCCGGACGGCAGCCTCCGCCCCGGCGACGAGCGCCGCCGTGTAGAGCCCTTGGGCGAGGTCGAGGTCGAGCTGGACGTCGGGCGCGGCGATCTGGCCGGAGCGGAAGTCGGAGAGGACGAGGCGCCCGTCGTCGCGCACGGCGAGGGCCGCGGGGCGGACGGCGCGGTGCGCGACGCGCGCGCGCCGCAGCGTGGCGAGGTCGTCCCAGAGCTGGTCGAGGAGCTCCTCGGCGTCGGGTGCCGTCACGACCGCCCCGGCGGGGGCTTCCGCAGCCGGCGCCGCGACGGTCTTCCGGTGCCGTCGACGCGCGGTGGTGTCCGGGAACAGCGTCGTCAGCGGCGTGCCGACGGGCTCGGTCGTCCCGAGCATCATCCAGGCGCTCGTGGGCTGCCCGACGAGCATGCGGCCCGGCGTGACGACGCCCGCGCGCTCGGCCGCGAGCGACACGAGGGCCTCGTGCTCGACGGCGCGGCGCAGCGACGGGAACGGCGCGGCGTCGCCGGGGCGCCGGAGCGTGAGGAGGCGGCGGAGGCGGGCGAGGGCGTCGGCGGTCCGGTCGTCGTCGCTCAGCACCTCGAGGCGGAGCCGGTGCGCGGTCCCGGTGCCGCTCCAGTCGTCGCGGGCGAGCTCGAGGTGCGCGACGAACGGTCCGCGGGCGGGCGGGTCGAGGCGCACCCGCTCGACCTCGAGGCCGCGGCTCGCGAGCTCGGCGAGGACCGCCTCGAGCGGCAGCAGGCACGACGGCGACCGCACGGCGAGGAGCACCACCGCACCCACGAGGTTGCCGATCGCCAGCGTGACGAGCAGCGAGGCGAGCTCGGTGCCGCCTGCGATGAGCAGCACCGGGACGTAGAGCACGAGCAGCGTGGGGCACGCCCAGCGCCAGCGCCGCGGCAGCCACGGGCGCGCGACGCTGAGGGCGCCCGCGGCCGCGGCGACGAGGCGCGGGTCGAGCACGATCCCCACGGCCGTCCGGGCCGCGGTCTCGTCGACGACCACGAGCCCCGCGACCACGCACACGGCCGCCACCCCTGCGGCGAGCACCGCGGCGAGCGCCGCGCTCAGCGCCCCGAGCCACTGCCGCCGGACGAGGACGCCCACGAGCAGCACGAGCACCGCGATCCCGGCGATGCCCGCGAACGTCGCGCGGACGGCGTCGAGCACGGGGACGGGCATCCGGCCGAGGAGCTCCGACAGGTCGCTGACGGACAGCTCCCACGTGGTGCGGCCCAGCATCCGGACCGCGATCGCGACCGCCAGCCAGAAGCACGCGGCGACGATGCGCGTCTGGTCGTGCGTGCGGTAGCGGCGAGGCCGGAGGAGCGTGCCCTCCACCGCCGGCGCGGGCTCGCGTCGGTCGGGGTCGGGCGGGGTGGGGGTCGAGATCGGTGCTCCGCGGCTCAGGCGAACTGCTCGCGGAACAGGTCGGTCAGCGACGGCCCGGCGTCACCGAGGCGCCACACGTCCCACCCGTCCTCGCGCCGCGACCCGACGGCGGCCGTGGCGGCGGCGTCGGGGTTGCGGTACCGCCCGGTCCCGGGGAGCTCGATCTGCCCCTCGGGGTGGAGGACCGCCTCGAACCGCTCGCCGCGGCGCGGACGTGACCACACGAGCGGGGTGGGGGCGCCGAGGTGCTGGGCGAGCATGAACAGGTCGGGGTCCTCGTCCGCGGGGTCGCCGTGCAGCGGGAGCTGTGGCGACGGCACCGGGAGCTCGGACGACAGCGGGCCGGAGAGCGTCAGCGGCGTCGACGCCCGGTGCAGCGAGGTGTCGAGCGGGGCGGTCGTGTAGTCGGTCGGGTGGGCGGAGCGGGCGTCGGAGAGCGGCACGACGCCGGCGCCGGGCAGCGGGGCGGGAGCCGGCTCCGCGGGTGCGGGGGGCCGGTTGTCGGCGCCCGTCTGCGCGGCGGAGCCCTCGGCCGCGCGACGACGCTCGGCCCGGGACCGGCGCGACGGGAGGGGCGTCGCGTCCGTCGGCCCCGGCGCGGCGTCGGCCTCGTTCGCGGTCGACCCCACCGGTGGTCCGGCGGGCGTCGCCTGCGCCGCCGAGGCGGCGCGGGCCGCGGACCGGGTGCGGGGAAGGTCGTCCTCGACGGGCGGGCGCGACAGCACCGGGGGTGGCGGGACGGGGGTGGCAGGCGCCGCGGCCGCCCGGTTCGCGGCCCGCATCGAGACGCGTGTCGGGCCTGCGCCGGTCGCGGTGGCCGGCTGGTCGTTCGTTGCCGCGGCCGCCCCGCCCGTCGTGGGGGGAAGCTGCTCGGTGGTCGAGAACGAGCGCCGGTTCGGCAGTCCGTACCGGTCCGACAGGGCGGACCGCTCGGGCAGCGCCGAGACGCGCTCGGGTGCGCTGGAGCGCTGCGCCGAGGCGGGCTCCACGGGAGCCGACGCGCCCGACGACGCCGTGGCGGTCGCCGTCGTGCCCGTGACGGACGTGGGCGAGACGACCGGGCGTCGCAGCGCGGGTCGGATCATGGTCGCGTCGGCGAGGTCGTCGTCGTCCGACGCCGCCGGGGCGGGCGCGGAGGGCGCCGCCTGCGCGCGCTCGTCGGAGCTCTCGGTCGGGCGACGCGCACCGTGCAGGGGCTCGACCTCGACGAGCCGGCGCCCGTCCGGCCCGGTCACGACGCCGAGCCGCAGCACGGTGACCGCGCGGTTGGTGACCCGGAGGAAGTCGAGCGCGTCGGTCACGCCGGGGTCGACCTGGGCGCAGAGCAGCAGGAGACGCGAGCCCTCGCGCTGGCCACGCGTGCGCGCGATCGGTGCCTTGCGACGGAACTCGTCGTACGCCGCCTCGAACGCGGGGAGCCCCTCGGGGAACCGCGCGGCGACGTCGGACAGGGTCAGCCGGCCCGCGCGACCCGCGTGCGCCAGGGCGAGCGCCAGGGACGCGGCGTCGAGGCGCGCGACCATCTCGATGACGACCGGGTGCCCGGCCGCGTCGAGCGCGAGGAGGTGCGGGGCGTCCTCGGGGCGAGCCCCCGGCGCCCGGCTGACCACGGGGAAGATCTGCTCGCCCAGCAGCCGTGACACGTGGTCGTCGACGACGGGCTCGGCGGTCCGAATGAACGACGTGTCGCCGGGAGCGAGGGGTTGCACGAGGGCGGAGCGGCGCGCGTCGACCTCGAACAACGGCATGAGTCAGCTCCCACGTACGGCGGACGGCCCCTGGATGATGACGGATAGCGTAGCCGCTCGCGGCCGCCGTTCGAGGGGTCGGCCGCGAACCGGCCGCGCTCCCCGGCCGCCGCCGCGGCACCGTCCGTGCGGCCGCCGGTCAGGCGCCGTCGGCCAGGAGCCGTTCCACGCGCTCGATCTTGCCGTCGAGCTCGCCCGTCCGGCCGGGGCGGATGTCGGCCTTGAGGACGAGCGACACGCGCGGGGCGCCCGCGCCGGCGGCCTCGGTGGCGCGGCGGACGACGTCCATGACCTCGTCCCACTCCCCCTCGATCTCGGTGAACATCGACGACGTGCGGTTGGGCAGCCCCGACTCGCGCACGACGCTGACGGCGGCCGCGACCGCCTCGGACACGGAGCCGTCCTCTCCCGCCGTACCGGTCGGGGAGACGGAGAACGCGACGATCATGCGGCCATCGTGTCACGTCGCGCCCCCCGACCGTCAGACGGCGTCGAGACGGCCGCGGACGCCGTCGTCGAGCACGAGCTCCACCGCTCCGAGCGCCTCGTCGAGCTGCGCGACGCTGCTCGCGCCCACGATCGGCAGCGCGGGCGCCGTGCCGCCCAGGAGCCACGCGAGCGCGACCTGGTTGGGCGTCGCGCCGAGGTCGCGGGCGACGTCGTGCAGGGTCGCGAGCCGAGCGCGCGAGGTCGGGTGGTCGTAGCCCTCCCACAGCGGCTTGTCGTCGCGCACGAACGCGCCCTGCAGCAGCGGTGAGTACGCGACGACGGCGACCTGCGCGCCGTCGTCGTCCGCGACCGAGCGCGCGTAGTCGTACAGCTCGGGCGAGGCCCAGTTGTGCCGGTCGACGTCGGGCACGGGGTAGAGGTAGCTCGACTGCTCCTGGACGAGCGCGTACGGCGGGACGCCCTGGCGGCGCGCCTCGGCCCGCGCCTCGACGACGCGCCAGAGCGCGACGTTCGAGATGCCCGTGAGCCCGACGACGCCGTCCGCCTGGAGCTTCCCGAACGCGCCGACGGTCTCGACGAGCGGGGTGTCGAGGTCGTCGACGTGCCCGTACAGGACGTCGAGGTGCTCGACCCCGAGGGTCCGCAGGCTCTCGTGCGCGGACCGCTCGATCGTCGCGGCGGCGAGGCCCTCGAAGTTCGTGGGCGGGGTGTTGGCGAGCGGGAGCGCGGGGTCCTTCTTGCCCGCGCCGACCTTGGTGGCGAGCCGGACCTGGTCGCGGACGCCGCGGCTCGCGAGCCAGCGCCCGATCAGCTCCTCGCTGGCGCGGTCGCTGTGCCCGGGGCTCCAGGCGCCGTAGTTGTTGGCGGTGTCGAGGAAGGTCCCGCCCGCCTCGACGTAGCGGTCGAGGATCGCGAACGACGTCTCCTCGTCGGTCGTGACGCCGAGGTTCATCGTGCCGAGCACGAGGGTCGAGACGTCGAAGGTCGTGGTGCCGTCGGTGAGGGTGCGGTAGCGCATGTCCCCCACGCTAAGCGCCCATCGGACCGGGTGTACGGTCCATTCGTATGGCAGGTTCCCAGACCAATCCTCCTTCGTCCGGCGGCCCCCGCCCGACGACGTCGCTCGCCTGGGAGACGCTGCTCGACCTCTCCCCGGCTCGCCCGGGCCCTGGTGGGACGGCCACCGTGGCGAAACCGGGGCCGTCGTCCGACGCCCCGCCGCAGGCTCCCCTGCACCGGCGGCTGGCCGAGGCGCTCCGGGGCACGGTCCGCGACGGACGCGTGCCGGCCGGCGCCGCGCTACCCCCGAGCCGCGAGCTCGCGGCGACGCTCGGCGTCTCCCGGTGGACGGTCACCGAGGCGTACGGCGAGCTCGTCGCCGAGGGCGTGCTCGAGGCACGGACGGGCTCGGGAACGCGCGTCGCGGGGGCGCTCGCGCCCGCTCGGGAGGCGGGCACCACCGCCTCGGGCGCCCGGACTGCCGGCCGCTCCGGAACCCGGGCGCTGACCGGCTGGCCCGCTCCCCCGCGCCGCCGGTTCGACCTCGCCGCCGGCGTGCCGGACCTGCGGCACGTGCCGCGTACCGCGTGGGTCCGCGCGGTGCGCGAGTCGCTCGCCGACGCGCCCGACGTGGCGCTGGGAGCCGCCGACCCGGCGGGCGTCCCGGAGCTGCGTCGCCTGCTCGCGGGCCACCTCGACCGGGCGCGCCTCGTGCGCGGCGACGCCGACGACCTCGTCGTCACGCACGGCGCGGCCGACGGCCTCGCCCGGCTGGCCGGTGCGCTGCGCGCCGCGGGACACGTCGCGGTCGCGGTCGAGGACCCGGGCTGGGTCCGCCTGCACGACGTCCTCCGGGCCGCCGGTCTCGAGCCCGTACCCGTGGCCGTCGACGAGGACGGCCTGGACGTGGACCGCCTCGCGTCGCTCCGGGCCGAGGGCGCGCCGGTGCGCGCGGTGCTCCTCACGCCCGCGCACCAGTTCCCGACAGGCGTCGCGCTCTCCCCCGCCCGCCGTGAGCGGGTCGTCGCGTGGGCCCGCGACGTGGACGGGCTCGTCGTGGAGGACGACTACGACGCCGAGTTCCGCTACGACCGGCGCGCCGTCGGGGCGCTCCAGGGGCTCGACCCGGATCGCGTCGCGCTCCTCGGCTCGCTCAGCAAGACGGTCTCGCCCGCACTGGGGATGGGCTGGCTCGTCGTGCCGCCCGCGTGGCGAGACCGCCTCGCACCGGTGACGTCCGCGCCGTCGACCGTGGACCAGCTCGCGTTGGCCCGCCTGCTCGCCTCGGGGGCGTACGAGCGGCACCTGCGCGCCGCGCGCGGCCGGTACCGGCGACGCCGGGCGGCCCTGCTCGACGCGCTCGCGACCCACCTGCCGGAGCTCCCCGTCTCCGGGCTCGCGGCCGGGATGCACGTGCTGCTCGGGCTCCCGGCCGGGGTCCGCGCCGACGACGTCGCAGCGGCAGCCGCCGAGCGCGACGTGACCGTCGCACCGGTGTCCCGGTACCGCGCGGCCGGAGTGACGTCGTCGGGCAACCGGGCGCCGCGTTGCCCGGAAGACCACGTCGGGCAGCTCGAGCCGGAGGCGCTCGTCGTCGGCTACGGGAACCTGGCGGACGCCCGGGTCGACGAGGCGGTCGTGCGCCTCGCCGCCGTCGTGTGCCGGGGCTGACGGCCCGACGCCGGCGCCGGGCATGCGATGGCGCACCCCCGCCGCACGCCGACCATGCGCGCATCCACCTGATCAGCCGGTTCTCGGTGCGCAGCCCCATGGTCGGCAAGGAACGGGTGCGCTACCCCATGCTCGACGAGGCGACCGGGGTGCAACGTCATGCTCGACGCGGCGGCGTGGTGGCGCACCCCGAGGTCAGAGGCGTTCGGCCAGGAGCTGCGCGAGCGCCTTGCCCTGCACGTCGGCGAGGTCGGACGCCTGCGTGCGGCACGAGAACCCGTCGGCCAGGTAGACGCGCTCGCCGTCGTCGGACCCGCGGGACGGCAGGTCGCGCAGCGCGGGCAGCAGCGCGCGCTCGGCCACGGCGACCGACGTCTCGTAGTGGCCCTTCTCCATGCCCCAGTTGCCGGCGAGCCCGCAGCACCCGGCGAGCACCTGGATGTCGGCGCCGCCCTCGCGCAGCAGGCGCTCGTCGGCCTGGAAGCCCATGACCGAGTGCTGGTGGCAGTGCGGCTGCACGACGGCGGTCACGTCGGACAGGTCGGGGACCTTCCAGCCGGACGCGGCGTCGGGGGCGGTCGCCGGGTCGGTGAGCAACTCGGCGAGCGTGCGCGTCGCGGCCGCCACCGCCTGGGCGCGCGGGTCGTCGGGGAACAGGTCGAGCAGGTCGGAGCGCAGCACGGCCGTGCACGACGGCTCGAGCCCGACGATCGGCAGCCCGTTGACCGCGAACGGCCCGAGCACCTGGAGGAGGTTCTCCAGGCGCTTGCGCGCGCCGTCGAGCTGGCCGGTGGTGATCCAGGTGAGGCCGCAGCACGCGTCCTGCCCCGGCACGACGACGTCGTAGCCCGCCGCGTCGAGGACCTGGAGCGCGGCGCGCGGCACGTCGGGCGCGAGGCCGTCGCTGAACGAGTCGGCCCACAGGACGACGCGCGGCCGCTCGGGCGCGTCGGTTCGCGCGCCGCCCGACCGCGCGTCGGGCACGCGGCGCTCGGACGCGACCTCGACGGGGACGCCGTCGGACGCACCGCCCCGGCGGTACCAGGTGCGGAACGGGATCTCCGCGAACGGGAGCATCTGGCGGCGGGGGTCCATGCCGCCGGACCACAGCACCGCCTTGGCGATCGCCCGGTTCGACAGGACCTTGTTGACGAGCCGCGGCGCCATGCTGACGACGCGCAGCCAGCGCGGCAGCCAGCCGAGCACGTAGTGCGTGACGGGGCGGACCCGGTTCTTGTACGCGCGGTGCAGCACCTCGGACTTGTACTGGGCCATGTCGACGCCGGCCGGGCAGTCGGACGAGCACGCCTTGCACGACAGGCACAGGTCGAGCGCGTCGTGCACCTCGGGGGCCCGCCAGCCGCCGGTCACGAGCGAGCCGTTGATCATCTCCTGCAGGACGCGGGCGCGGCCGCGCGTGACGTCCTTCTCGTCCTTCGTCGCGAGGTACGACGGGCACATGAACCCGCCCGACGCCGACGTGTCGGCCCGGCACTTGCCGACGCCGACGCAGCGGTGGACGGCCTGCGTGAAGTCACCGTGGTCGTGCGGGAAGGCGAAGCCGATGGGCTCGCGGTACGCCTTGGGCTTGGCGAGGACGGGCGCGGCCTGGGGGCGGCGGAGGTCGACGTCGAGCGGGTTGGGGCGCACGAGCACGCCGGGGTTGAGCAGGTCGCGCGGGTCGAAGAGGTCCTTGACGCCCTCGAACGCCGCGATCGCGCTCGGCGAGTACATGACGGGGAGCAGCTCGGAGCGGGCGCGCCCGTCGCCGTGCTCGCCCGACAGCGAGCCGCCGTACTTCGCGACGAGCATCGCGGCGTCGGTCATGAAGGTGCGGAGCACCGAGCCCGAGGTCTCGAGCGGGATGTCGAGGCGCAGGTGGACGCAGCCGTCGCCGAAGTGCCCGTAGGGCAGGCCGTCGACGCCGTACTGCGTCATGAGGGCCTCGAGGTCGCGCAGGTAGGCACCGAGCTGTGCGGGCGGGACGGCGGAGTCCTCCCAGCCGGGCCACGCCTGCTCGCCCGCGGGGGTGCGGCCGGCGAGCCCGGCGCCGTCGGCGCGGATCTGCCACATCGCGCTCGCCTCGGGACCGGCGGGGAGGATGCGGGTCGCGCTGGTGCCGGACGCCGCGACGATCTCGCGAGCCCGGGCCATCGCCAGGTCGGCGGTCTCGCCGCCGACCTCGACCATGAGCCAGCCGCCGCCCGGCGGGAGCGCGGGCACGGTGTCGGCCCCCTTCGCCCGGCGGACGACGTCGACGAGCCGCGCGTCGAGGCCCTCGATCGCGAGCGGGTGGTGCTCGAGGAGCGCGGGGACGGCGTCCGCGGCCTCGGCCATGTCGGGGTACCCGAGCACGACGAGCGTGGGCGCTCCCGCCACGGGCACGAGGTTCACGGTCGCCCCGAGGACGGTGACGAGCGTCCCCTCGGTGCCGACCAGCATCTTGGCGAGGTCCGAGCCGCGCTCGGGGAGCAGGTGCTCGAGCGAGTACCCGGAGACCTGGCGCCCGAACCGGCCGAGCTCGGTGCGGATGAGCGCCATGTCGGCGCGGACGAGGTCCGCGAGGCCGGGGACCGCGGCGAACGAGGCGTCGCCCGCGCCCGCCGTGAACCGGCGGCCGCGCCCGTCGACGACGTCGAGCTCGACGACGTTGTCCGCCGTCCGCCCGTACGCGACGGCGTGCGGGCCGCACGCGTTGTTGCCGATCATCCCGCCGAGGGTCGCGCGGTTCTGGGTCGACGGGTCGGGGCCGAAGCGCAGCCCGTGGGGCGCGGCGGCCTTCTGCAGCGTCGACATGACGACGCCGGGCTCGACCCGGGCCGTCCGGGCCTCGGGGTCGACGTCGAGGACCGCGTTCACGTGGCGGCTGAAGTCGACGACGATCCCAGGGCCGACCGAGTTCCCCGCGCAGCTCGTGCCCGCGCCGCGCGACGTCACGGGAACGGCGTGCTCGCGCGCGACCTCGAGGACGGCCTGGGCCTCGTCGACCGACCGCGGGAACACCACGACGTCGGGCACCACGCGGTAGTTGGACGCGTCCGTCGAGTACTCGGCGCGGCGCAGCGACGACGTGTCGACCACCAGCTCGCCGGGGCCGCGCCGGTGCTTGGCCTCGTGCGGGACGCCGAGCGACCGGCGGAGCGCCGTGGCCAGCTCGTCGCGGGCACGTTCGGAGGACAGGGACCGCGTGGCGCTCGAGCTCGGGTCGGTCGGGGTCGGGCGCTGAGGCAGGTCGACGGTCACGGCACGATTCTGACACCCGCGCCGCGTGCGCTTCTCGGGCGCTCAGGATCCGGCCGGGGCCCCAGCGCCCCGCGGTCAGCGCGCTGCGGCCGTGCGCACCCAGCGGGTCATGGTCTCGAGCGCCCCGCCCCGGGCGGTCGTCGTCACGGTGTCCGCCGCGACGAACCCCGCCCGCCGCGCGACCGCCTCGCTCGCCTCGTTGCCCTCGAGCGTGTAGAGCCGGACCTCGTCGTGCCCGCCCGCGAGCGCCCAGTCCGCGAGCGCCACGACGGCGCGGGTCGCGAGGCCCCGTCCGCGTCCCGCGGGCAGGAGCGCGTAGAAGACCTCGGGCACGCCCTCGGGGATGGTCGTGCCGACCGAGCCGAGCGCCTCCTCGTCCGCCCCGACGACGACGTACCGGTACGCGAGCCCGTCCCGCGCCCGGTCGAGCGAGCGCGCGACGCGGAGGCGGGCGGCGTCGTCGGGCAGGCCGGGCGGGTAGTACGTCCAGCGCGGCACGTCGGGCGTGCGCGAGAGCGCGACCTCGAGCCGCCAGTCGTCGGGGGTGAGCACCCGCAGACGGGCGGGCGGGTCGCCGGGCAGCAGGATCGACGACGGCGGTGCGGCGGCGAAGCGCGGCGTGTCTCCCGCGGGGGTCCGGCGAGGCTCGGTGGCTGCCGCCACGGGGTCGCGCCGCGGGGCGTCGGGGGTGCGGGCGTCGTCGGGCACGAGGCCAGGGTACGGACCCCGGACTCGAGCGGCAGGCCGGGCCGCGGGTGCCTAGTCTCAGGTGGCGCACGCGTCCGCCTACCCGGGAGAGCACACATGGACACCACCGGCACCGTCCCCGTCCTCGAGGCCGACCTCGCCGTCGTGGGGTTCGGCAAGGGCGGCAAGACGCTCGCGGCCGCCCTCGCGGGGCGGGGCTCGAAGGTCGTGATGATCGAGCAGTCGGACCGGATGTACGGCGGGACGTGCATCAACATCGGGTGCGTCCCGACCAAGAACCTCGTCTTCGCGGCGGAGACGCCGGACCCGCTCCACGATCCCGACGACCGCTACGCGCGCGCCGTCGACGAGACGCAGGAGCTCACGGCCCTGCTGCGGGGCAAGAACTTCGCGATGCTCGACCGGCTCGACGCGGCGACCGTCGTGACGGGGCGCGCGGTGTTCACCGGGCCGCACGAGCTGACGGTGACGGCGGGCGACGACACCCTCGTGGTGCGGGCGGAGACGATCGTCGTCGGGACCGGCGCGGACCCGGTCCTCCCGCCGATCCCGGGGCTGCGCGAGTCGGCGCACGTCGTGACGAGCACCGAGCTCCTCGCGCTGCGGGAGCGGCCGCGGCGGCTCGTCGTGCTGGGCGGCAGCTACGTGGCCGTCGAGTTCGCGGCGATGCACGCGGCGTTCGGCGCCGACGTGACCCTCCTCGAGCGTGGGCCGCGGATCCTCAAGGCCGAGGACCCCGACGTCGTCGAGGAGGCGGCCCGGATCCTCGCGGGCACCGGCGTCCGGATCGTCACGGGGGCGTCGCTCGTCCGGGTCGAGGACGCCGACGGCGCCGACGGCCCCGTGCGCGTGGTCCATCGGAACGCCGCCGGGACCGAGGCGACGACCTACGGCGACGTCGTCCTGGCCGCGCTCGGCCGCACGCCGCACACCGCGGGGCTCGGGCTCGAGGCAGCGGGCATCGACACCGACGAGCGCGGCGCCATCCGCGTCGACGAGCACCTGCGGACCTCGCAGCCGCACGTGTTCGCCGTCGGCGACGTCAACGGCGGGCCGCAGTTCACCTACGTGTCGCTGGACGACTACCGGGTCGTGCTCGACCAGCTGGTCGGTGACGGTCGACGGTCGACCGCCGACCGGAGGGCCGTGCCGTCCACCGTGTTCATGACGCCGCCGCTCGCGCGCGTGGGGCTGACCGAGACCGAGGCGCGGGCGGCGGGGCGCCCGCTCAAGGTGGCGGTGCGCCGGGTGGAGGACATGGCGACCGTGCCCCGGGCCCGGATCGTCCACGACCCGCGCGGGCTGATGAAGGCGGTCGTGGACGCGGAGACCGACGAGATCCTCGGCGTCACGATGCTGAGCCACGACGCGCACGAGACGATCAACACCGTCGCGCTCGCGATGCGGGCGAGCCTCACGGCGACGCAGGTCCGGGACGGGATCTACACGCACCCGTCGATGACCGAGGCTCTCAACGACCTGTTCGGGAACCTGCGCTGACCGGGTCGACCGGCCTCGGCCGGACGCCGGGCTCGCGGCTCAGGGCTCCCGCATCCGGGCCCTGAGGACGTCGAGCTCGCACCCCGGCGCATCCGGGTCGAAGCCGTGCTCGATCAGCCAGCGCGACGCGACCAGGCTCCGCAGCGACCACCAGGCGCGGATCACGGCCCGGTCGGCGCCCGGGCCGTAGCCGGCGAGCAGGTCGTCGAGGCGCTCCTCGTGCCCGAGCGTCAGGGTGGCGAGGTCGAACATCGCGTCGCCGGGAGCGGCCTCGGACCAGTCGATGACGCCGGTGACCTCGTCACCGTCGACGAAGACGTGCGTGATCTGCAGGTCGCCGTGGACGAACGCCGGCGCCCACGGCCGGAGAGCCGTCTCGGCGAGCTCCCGGTTGCGCCGGACCACCTCCGCGGGCAGGACGGCGTGCGCGAGCAGCCACGCGCACTCGCGGTCGAGCTCCGCCGCGAGATCGTCGAGCCGGGGCCCGGGCCAGGGTGGCAGCGGCGCGTCGTGCAGCCTCCGGATCGCGGCACCGGCCGCGGCCCAGGCCGCCGAGGACGCGGGCGACGGCGCGCCGAGGACGCCGAGCGCCTGGCCCCGCACGGCGGCGATCGCGAGCACGGGCGGCTCGTGCCACAGGACCCGCGGGGTCGGGACGGGCGCGAGGGCCATCGCCCGCACCTCGACCGCGGCGTGCGCGGGGTCGCCGTCGACCTTGAGGAAGACGTCACCGACGCGCAGCGTCGCCCGCTGGCTGTGGGAGACGACGACCTGGACCTCGTCCATGCCCGCCATCCTGGCGGAGACGGCGGCCGACGGCGCGGGGATTTCCGGGGCGCGAGGTCAGAGCACGAGCTCCGGCTCGAGCTGGAGCGCGCGCCAGACGCGCTGGCGCCGGGCTGCCCACGTCGTGAGCCCGACGGCGACGACGAGGAACCCGAGGATCACGGCGACGTCCCGCCAGACGGTCCCCATGTTCCCGCCGAACAGGAGCTGCCGGAGGCCTTCGACCGAGTAGCTCATCGGCAGGAACCGGTGGAACGTGCGCAGCGGCTCGGGGATCGTCTGCCACGGGAACGTGCCGCCCGCGGTCACGAGCTGCGTGAGCATGAGCACGAGGCCGAGGAACTGCCCGGCCGCGCCGAGGTAGACGTTGAGCGTCTGGAGGATCGCCGCGAACGTGATAGCGACGAGCGTGAGGAACAGCCCCGTGAGGAGCACGTGCTCGACGTGCACCCCGACGGCGAGCGCCGTGACCGACAGCATCACGACGACCTGCACGACCGCGAGCAGCGCGGGCGTGAAGAGCCCGCCGAGCGCGGTCCGGAGGGCGCCCCGCCCGGCGGCGAGTGCCCGCTTCGACAGCGGCTTCACGATGAGGAACGTGACGTACGCGCCGATCCATGCGGCGAGCGAGAGGAAGAACGGGGCGAGGCCGGCGCCGTAGCTCCCGGCCTTGGAGAGCTGCTGCGACACGACCTGGACCGGGTTGGCGATGGTCGAGGCGGTGGCCTCCCGCTGGTCGTCGTCGAGGTTCGGGACCTGCCCGAGCCCTTGGCGCAGTCCGTCGGCGAGCTGCTGGCTCCCGGTCACGAGCGAGCCCGTGCCGGTGTGGAGCGTGTGGGCGCCGGACGCGAGGTCGTCGGCGCCGTCGGCCACCTTCCGGGTGCCGGTCGCGAGGGACGAGGCCCCGTCGGCGAGGGTCGAGGTGCCGGAGGCGAGCGTGGCGGCTCCGGTGTCGAGCTGCTGCGCGCCGTCGGCGAGACGAGTGGCCCCGTCCGACGCCGCCTGCGCGCCCGTGGCGAGCTTCGACGCCCCCATGCTGAGCGTGGTCGCCCCGGTCGCGAGGTCGTCGGCCCCGGACGCCGCCTTCGAGATCCCCTGCGTGAGCGCGGGCGTGCTCGACGCGAGCGTGGACGCGCCGTCGGCGACCTGCTTGGCACCCGTCGCGAGCTGGTCGACCTTCCCGACCTGCGTGTCCAGGTCGCCGACGCCGTCGCGCACCGCTTGCCCGGCGTCGTCGAGGCGCGCGAGGACGTCGTCGGCCTGGGCGCGCGTGAGGACGCCCTGGTCGACGAGGTCGTCGAGTTGCGCGGAGATCGTCGCGCGCGTGTCGTCGAGCCCCGCGACCGCCGAGTCGGCCGCGTCCTGGAGCTGGTCGGCGGCGGCTGCGAGCTGCGCGTTGCCGTCGGCGACCCGCTGCGCACCGTCGGCGAGCTTGGTCGTCTGGGCGGGCAGGTCCGCCGTCTTCGAGCGGAGCGTGTCGAGGCCGCCCGCGAGCGTCCCGGCCCCGTCGGACAGGTCCGAGGCCCCGGACGCGACCTGCTTCGCGCCCGACGCGAGCGCGGGCGTCTGCGCGGCGAGCTGCGACGCGCCGTCCGAGAGCGTCGACGCGCCCGCGGCGAGCTGCGTCGCCCCCGCGTGCGCGGACGCGGCACCGTCGGACACCTGCTGGGCGCCGTCCGCGGCGTCGCTCGCGCCGGTCGCGAGGGTGCCCGCTCCCGAGTCGAGCGACGCGGCGCCCTTCTCGAGCTTCGTCGCGCCGCTCGCGAGCTTGTCGGCGCCCGTGACGGCGTCGGCCAGGTTGGTGTGGATCGACGCGAAGCCCTGGAGGAACGTGTCGGCTGCCTGCGTCCCGACCTTCTGCGCGAGCGTGTCGCGGACCTGTCCGACGATCGTGTCCGCGATGGTCCGGGCCAGGTAGTTGTTGGCGTCGTTCGTGACGAGGACGAGGCTCGCCTGGCGCGGGTCCGACGTCGCGGGCGAGGCCAGGTCCGCCGAGAAGGTGGGCCCGAGGACCAGGGCGGCGTCGAACCGGCCCGACCGGACCCCGCGCTCGGCGTCGTCCTGGGTGGTACGGACCCAGTCGAAGCCCCCGCCCTTCGTCAGCTCGTCCGCGACCTCCTCGCCGTAGTTGTGGTGCTCGGTCTTCGAGGTGTCCGTGCCCACGGCGACGTCGGTGCCCTCGTCCTGCACGACGACGGCCGCCGGGACCTTGTCCAGGTGGCCGTACGGGTCGAAGTTCGCGAACAGGTAGAGCCCCGCGTAGAGCGAGGGGATGACCGCGAGCGCGATCATCGCGAGCCGCGGCAGCGTGCCGGACAGGTTCCGGCGGACCTCGGACCAGCCGAGTCGGAACACGGTCATCGGTCGGCTCCTTCGGACGGCGCGTCCTGGTGGTCGGGATCGGTGGTGGGGGCGGCGTCCCGCGCGGGTGCCTCCGGCGCGGGCGCGGGCTCCTCGGCGAGCGGCGGGAGCACCTCGGTGTCGGCGTCGGCCGCTGCGACGGGCTCCTCGGCGGGCACCGGCTCCGCCTCGGGCTCCGCAGGCGACGCAGCGACCTCCGGCTCGGCCTCCGGCCGGGCCACGGGAAACTCGCGGCGCAGCGCGACGAGCGGTGGCTCGCGCCGCGGGTCGACGGTCACGTCGGGGGGGATCTCCGCCCCGAGGAGCCGGGCGGACGCGCGCGAGCACTGCACGAGCACGCCGTACCCGGCGGCCGCGGCGTCGCACGCGACGCCCCACCAGCCGGCGGGCGCGCCGCCGTGGCGGTCGGGCAGCGTGAGGACGAGGAAGTGGACGTCGGGCCGTTCGCACGCGAGCGCCACGAGCATCCGCGTGCGGGTGAGGGCGTCGAGCTGGTCGACGCGGAGCCGGGCGACGTCGTCGAGGCCGTGCGCCGCGATCCAGGCGGCGACGTCGCGCGGGAGGGTGCGACGCCGGGCGAGCGCGAGGTCCTCGGCGACGTGCGTGTGCACGGGGATCGACTCGACCGGCTCGGACACGCCCGGGACGTCGACGACGGCGCTGACGTCGGCGAGCGTGAGCGGCGGCCGGGCGGCGGGCGCTCCCTCGAGGGTGACCCGGCCCGACGACGGCACGAGCCTGCCCGTGGTCGCGAGCGCGAGCGCGGTGTGCCCGTGCCCGGGTTCGGCTGCGACGAGCACGGCCTCGCCGGTCCCCAACGTGAGGTCGAACGGCGCGAGCATCGGGTCGCGCCTGCCCTGCACGGCGACCCCGTCGAGAACGATCTGCATGCGTCCACCTCGGTGAGAGAGCTGGGTGCCACTCCACCAGCGGCGTGCGCGGGGGGCCACCCGAGAATGTTGACCAACGGTCAACAGCAACGGTACTCCGCTTGTTGACCCACGGTCAACGATGCGAGAGGCTGGTGCGATGCCGGACCAGCGAGCCACGCCCCGCCGCCGCGCCGCCGACGACCGCCGCGACGAGCTCCTCCGCACCGCCCACGAGGTCGCGCGGACGTCAGGCCTCGACGCGGTCACCCCGGCCGACGTCGGCGCCGTCGCCCACGCCTCGAAGGCTCTGGTCTTCCACTACTTCGGCTCCACCGTCGAGCTCCGGCGGGCGGTCGCCGCGATCGCGATCGACGCCCTCGACGACGCGCTGACCGTCCCCGACGGGTCCACCGTGCCGGACGCCGGGGACCGGGCGCGCCGCGCCGCCGTCGTGCACACCCTGCTCGACGCCGTCCTCGCCGAGCGCCAGATCTGGACGGACATCTGGTCCGGGGCCCTGCGCGACGACGACCCGACCGCGGCCCGGCTCGACGAGGTCCGGGCCCACCTGTTCGCCCGCTTCACGCGCACCGCCGCGAGCACGCGCCCCCTCCCCGACGACGACGCCGCCCGGGGGCGGCTCGACCTCCTTGCCGCCGGCTGGGTCGGGTTCGCCGAGGCGGTGCTCGCCCGGTGGCTCGCGACCGGACGGCGCGACCGCGAGACGGTCGAGGACGTCGTCGCCCGCTCGCTCGACGGCCTCCTGCCCACCTGACCACGGCGCCCGACGGGGCGTCCGGTCGACACCCCGCACCGGACGGGGTACCACTGAGGGGTGCGCATCGCCATCACCGGGGCCAGCGGGAACGTCGGGACGGCCGTGCTCCGCGCCCTCGTCGAAGAGCCCGTCGTCACGTCGATCGTCGGCATCGCGAGCCGGGTCCCGCGGGCCGACGGCTCGAGCACCGTGGCGTTCCCCCACGACCGCGCCGACTGGGTGCGGATCGACCTCGCCGACGACTCGGCCGCGAGCCAGGACCGGCTGCGGGCCGCGCTCAACCACGCGGACGTCGTCGTGCACCTGGCCTGGGCGCGGAGCCCCAGCCACGACGCCGACCTCCTCGACGCCGTGAACATCGACGGAACCCGGCGCGTGCTCGACGCCGCCGTCGCCGGCGGGGCGCAGCACGTCGTCGTCGCGTCGTCGGCCGGCGTCTACGCACCGGCGCCCGACCCGCTGCCCCGCGACGAGCAGTGGGCGCGGACCGGGATCCCCGGGTCGCTGCACAGCATCCAGAAGCTGGCCGTCGAGCGCGAGCTCGACCGGTTCGAGCGCGCCCACCCGGGCATCGCCGTGACGCGGGTCCGGACGCCGCTCGTGCTCCACCCGGACGCCGCCACCGAGCTCGGTCACGCCTACCTCGGGCGCCTGCTGCCCCCGCGCCTGCTGCGACGGGACCACCCGCCCGTGCTGCCGTGGGTCAACGGGATGAGGCTGCAGGCCGTGCACGCCGACGACCTCGCCGTCGCCTACCGGAGGATCGTGCAGGGCCGGCATCCGGGGGCGTTCAACGTCGCCGGTCCGCAGGTGCTCGACGGCGCCGGGGTGGCGGAGGCGACCGGAGCGTCGTCGGTCCGTGAGGTCTCGCGCGGTGTCGCACGCGCGGCGCTCGCCGTGGGGTGGCGCGCGCACGCGACCCCGCTCTCCCCCGACTGGCTCGACCTCGTCCTGGGGATCCCGGTGCTCGACGCGGACCGCGCCGCGACGGTGCTGCGCTGGGCGCCCCGCTACACGACGGCGGAGACTCTGCGCGCGGTGACCGCGGCCGCCGGCCGCGGACGCGGCTTCCCGAGCCCGCCGCTCGTCGGCCGCAAGCTCTGAGAGGGCCGACCCAGCTCTCTGAGAACGCGGAACCACGGCCGGACCCGTCCGGGTCGGCCGCGGCCCGCGTCGACGGCCCGAGGGCCGGTCGTTCAGCTCTCGAGCCGCGCGTCCAGCGTGATCTGCGTACCTGCCAGTGCCTTCGACACCGGGCAGGACGCCTTCGCGGCGTTCGCCGCCTCGAGGAAGCCGGCCTCGTCGAGCCCGTCGACCTCACCGACGACCCGCAGCGCGATCCCAGGAATCCGGAAGCCCCCGGCCGGGTCGGGGCCGAGCGAGACCTCGGCCGTGACCTCGAGCGACTGCGGCGTGCCCCCCGCCTCGGCGATCAGCGCCGAGAGCTGCATCGCGAAGCACGCGGAGTGCGCCGCCGCGATGAGCTCTTCCGGGCTCGTCACGCCGCCGGCGTCCTCGGCGGAACGCGCCGGGAACGACACGTCGAACGTGGCCAGACGCGAGCTGCTCAGCTCGACCTGGCCGCTGCCGTCCTGCAGGCCGCCGTTCCAAGCGGTGCGTGCGGTACGTGTGGGCATGCTGCCTCCTTCTCACGGTCGTCGCGCGCCGCGCCCCGGGCCGCGGCGCGGCCCGGGGCGAGCAGGTCAGCTCCGGGGGCGGTACACGATCGACGACGCCTCGTCGTTCATCGTGTCACCGATGTACGCCGTGTCCACCTGGTACGTCCGGTTGGTGTTCTTGTAGTTGGCGTCCTTGTAGAGCGTCGTGGCGCAGTTGAGGTACGTCGTGAGCGACGTGATCGTGTCGTTCATGCCGAAGTCGCTGGTGTGCGGGAAACCGTAGGTCACGCCGCCGTAGCAGCCGGAGCCGTTCGCCGCGTAGAGCAGCTTGGCGCTGCCCGACCAGTTCTTGTCCTTCCAGACGGCACCCAGCAGGTTCGACGCCGACGACGTCGTCGTGACCGACGAGGTCGTCGTCGAGCTCGCCTGGAGGGTGAGCCGCCGGACGCGGTCGGCCTGCACCTTCGCGTTGCCCTGCTCGATCGCCTGGTCGATCGCCGCGTGGTCCCCGGCGTCGACCGCCGGGTCCGTCACAGGCTGACCGGTGATCGACTCGATGGCCGCGCTGAGCGTGTCGAAGCACTCCTCGGCGCCGGTACCCGCTGCGACCGTGCACACGTCGCCCGCGTCCGCCGTCGGCGTCGAGCCGCTCGCGGCTCCCGTCGTCGCCATCGCGGCCGCCGCCGCGAACGTCACGCCGGCCACCATCGTCCGTACCGCCCGTCGTCCCGCCATGGGGCGCCTCCCTGCGCTCTCGTCGGATCGTTCCGTTTCACTGCCGTTTCGATCGTTGGTGCGCGCTCACCATAGCGGGCGGGCAGAGCGCTCCCGCAAGTCGAGAGGTCAGCCTGTGGAAAGCGGCCGCCCGCGCGTCACTCCGCGTCCACCCAGACGGGTCCGTCGCCGTCCGCCGCGGCCGGCAGCGTCACAGGCCCCCGCCCGTCGATCACGACCGACACCGCCGCCCCCGGCGCGACACCGTCCGGGAGCGCCACGACCGTCGTCGTCGGCGCCATGTCGGCCGTGCACGCCTGCCCGGCGTACCGGTCCTTCTCGACGACGACCGCTATCCCGTCGGAGGTCCGGGTCGCGGGCGAGGACGCGACCGGAGGGCACGAGCTCGAGCCCGCCACCACGACGTAGAGCAGCGCGTCGTCCGCGGTCCAGCCGACCCCGGCGGCGTGGAACCCGGAGGGCTCCCCGAAGGACGGGGGCAGACCTGGCCAGTGGGCGCCGCCGGCGAGCGTGCTCGTCGGGCTCGGCGTGGCGCCCGGCACGGTGAGCGACGCCGTCGGGACCGGTGTCCTCGGCGGGGACGACGGCGTCGGCGACGACGAGCAGGCCGAGAGCGACGCGAGGACGACCGCGCCGAGCGTCGCCGCCACCGCCCCCGACCGGCCCTTCCGCATGCCCCTCACCGTAGGCGGCGGGGCGCCTTCCTGCTCGTCTCGCCTCCCGTTGCAGGCCTTCGGGGTCGCCGGTACCGTCGTTGCCCCGGTCAAGAAGCGGCCGGGGCGCGACACACGATACGGACAGCACGGACGATGAGCCTTCCCTCCACCGAGAACCCCCCGGTGACCCCGCACGACGACGCTCGACCGACCGGAGACTTCCGCTACGACATCACCGGCGACCGCTGGTGGTGGTCCGAGGGCACCTACCGCATCCACGGTTTCCAGCCCGGCGACGTGCTCCCCACGACCGCCCTCGTCCTCGCCCACAAGCACCCCGACGACCAGCACCGGTTCTACCGGATCTTCGCCGAGGCGTGCCAGACCGGCAGCCCGTTCGTGAGCGTCCACCGGATCATGGACGCGACCGGCCGGACCCGCCACATCGTCCTCACCGGGCAGGGCAGCGCGTTCGACGGCGCCCGCGCGACCGAGCTCAGCGGGCGGTTCACCGAGATCACCGACGACGTCGCACGCGTCGCCATGGACACCGCGGACGAGCAGATCCGGGCCGCGTCCGACTCGCGCGGCGTCATCGAGCAGGCGAAGGGCGCACTGGCGGTCGTGCTCGGCATCACGCCGGAGGCCGCGTTCCAGCGGCTCCGCGAGCAGTCGATGGCCGACAACGTCTCGGTCCGTCGCCTCGCCGAGCAGCTGGTCGCGCAGGCCCCTCTGCTGCACGCCGGACGCGCGGACGCGCTCGAGCAGAACTGACGCGCGCTCGGGCTCGGGCCTCACCTGCCCGAGCCCGAGCCGCCGCTCGGTACGCTCGGGCCCGTGAGAGCAGCGCGGTCCCTCGTCGCCACGGCCCTCGTCGTGTCCGCCATGATGCTCGCGGGCTGCACCGGCCCCGGCGCGCCCCGGCTGCACGCCACGGCGACCGCCGCCACGTCCGCCAAGCCGCTCCTCGGCTGGATCGAGGCCTACACCTCCGACGAGGACGCGCACGACCGGACGGTCGACGCGCACATCGACCTGCTCCGCGCGCTCGCCGACCTCGCCGACTGCCGCGCCGACCGGGGCGGCAGCGACACGGACCCGGCCGACGACGACCCCTGCTACCCGCAGCGGGAGTCCGTGCGGATCCTGCGGGCGCGCGTGGCCTACCACGAGTCGGCAACGAAGCCGCTGTGCTCCGCGGAGGTCGCCGCCGCGCAGCCCGGCATGTGCGCGACGCCCGCCGCGGACAGCTAGGCGTACCCTCGAGGCATGCGCATCGCACGTCGCCTCCTTACCTAGCCGCGTCGACCCCGCTCCACGGGCACGATCGACGCGGCTCGCCCCTCCCCGGAGGGGCTTTTTCGTGCCCGGAGGACGCCCGACGCAGGAGACCGACGTGACCGCACCGCATCCCACGGCCCCACCGCCCGCCCCCGCCCGAACGGGCGCCGCTCCCCGACCCGCCGTCACCAGCACGCCCCCGCCCGCCGACGGCCGACCCGTCCCGCCCGAGACGGAGCGCGCCTGGGAGGCCCGGTGGGCGGCCCTCCAGGACGACCCCGCCGTCCGCCTCTTCCGACCCCGCGCCGACGGCGACCGCCCGCGCCGCTACCTGCTGACGATGTTCCCGTACCCGTCCGGCGACCTGCACATGGGCCATGCGGAGGTGTTCGCGATCGAGGACGTCGTCGCGCGGTACTGGCGGGCACGCGGCCACGACGTCCTCAACCCGGTGGGCTGGGACTCGTTCGGCCTGCCCGCGGAGAACGCGGCGATCCGGCGCGACGAGAACCCGGCGACGTTCACGGACGCCAACATCGCGACCCAGGCCGCGTCGATCCGGCGCTACGGGGTGTCGTTCGACTGGTCGCGCCGCCTGCAGACGTCCGACCCCGGCTACTACCGCTGGACCCAGTGGCTGTTCCTGCGGCTGCTCGAGCACGGTCTCGCGTACCGGGCGGCGGCCCCCGTCAACTGGTGCCCGCAGGACGCCACGGTCCTCGCGAACGAGCAGGTCGTCGGCGGGCGCTGCGAGCGGTGCGGGGCTCAGGTCGTGCGGCGCGAGCTCACGCAGTGGTTCGTGCGGACCACCGCGTACGCCGACCGTCTGCTCGATGACATGGCCGACCTCGCGGACGCGTGGCCCGAGCGCGTCCTCACGATGCAGCGGAACTGGATCGGCCGGTCGCGCGGCGCCCGGGTGCGCTTCCCCGTCGTGGGTGGCGACACCGCGATCGAGGTCTTCACCACCCGGCCGGATACCCTGGCGGCCGTGACGTTCGTCGTCGTCGCGCCCGACGGACCGCTTGCCGAGTCGCTGTGCGAGCCCGCGGTCCGGGACGCGTTCGAGGCGTACCGCGCGGCGGCGCGGGCCGAGCCCGAGGTGACGCGCTGGGCCGCGGGACGTGCGCCGTCGGGCGTGGACCTGGGTGTCCACGTGCGCCACCCGACGACCGGCGCCGAGCTCCCGGTCTGGGCCGCCGACTACGTGCTGCCCGGGTACGGGACGGGCGCGGTGATGGGCGTCCCCGCGCACGACGACCGCGACCGCGCGTTCGCCGACGTGTACGGACTGCCCGTGCTGGACGTCCCGCCCGCCGACCCCGACGTCACGCTGGCCGCGCTCGAGGAGGGCGGCACGGGCGAGCGGGCGACGTCGTACCGGCTGCGCGACTGGCTGGTCTCGCGGCAGCGCTACTGGGGCGCCCCGGTTCCCGTCGTGCACTGCCCCGCGTGCGGCGTCGTGCCCGTGCCCGACGCCGCGCTCCCCGTGCGCCTGCCCGACCTGCGCGGCGACGCCCTGCTCCCCCGCGGCACGAGCCCGCTCGCCGGCGCGCGCGACTGGGTCACGACGTCCTGCCCACGCTGCGGCGGGACGGCCGAGCGCGACACCGACACCCTGGACACGTTCGTCGACTCGTCCTGGTACTTCCTGCGCTACCTGTCCCCGGGCCGCGACGACGTCGCGTTCGACCCTGCGGACGCGCGCGCCTGGATGCCCGTCGCACGCTACGTCGGCGGAGTCGAGCACGCGATCCTGCACCTGCTGTACAGCCGGTTCGTCACGAAGTTCCTGCACGACCTGGGGCTCGTCGTCCCCGTCGAGCCGTTCGCGTCCCTGCTCAACCAGGGCCAGGTCGTCAACGGCGGCAAGGCGATGAGCAAGTCGCTCGGGAACGGCGTCGCGCTGGGCGAGCAGCTCGACCGCTACGGCGTCGACGCCGTCCGCCTCGCGCTCCTGTTCTCCGGGCCGCCCGAGGACGACGTCGACTGGGCGGACGTCCGGCCCGAGGCCATGCAGCGGTTCCTGCGCCGCGCGCTGCTCCTGTCCGACGACGTCGCGCGCCTCGAGCGTCCGGCCCGCTCCGCCCCGGGCGAGGGCGGGGCTCCGGTGGCCGGCGACGACGGGGGCGACCCCGCGCTGCCGCGCACCCTGCACGTGCTGGTCGGTGAGATCGCCGACCTCGTCGAGGCGGACCGGTTCAACGTCGCCGTCGCGCGGCTCATGACGCTGGTGAGCGCGGTGCGCTCGGCCGCCGCGGCGGTCGGGCCGGACGACGCTCCGTCGCGCGGCGTCGCGCGCGACGTGCGGGAGGCCGCGGAGGCCGTCGCCGTGATCCTGTCGCTGTTCGCGCCCTACAGCGCCGAGGAGCTGTGGCGCCGGCTGGGCCACGGGCCGTCGGTCGCGCTGGCGCCGTGGCCCGAGGTCGCCGCGCCCGCCGCGCGCGCCGGCACGGTCGTCGCGGTCGTGCAGGTCGACGGGAAGGTGCGTGACCGGCTCGACGTCGACGCGTCGATCGGCGAGGACGCGCTCCGGGCCCTCGCGCTCGCCTCCGACGCCGTCCAGCGGCGGGTCGACGGCACGACCGTGCGGCGCGTCGTCGTGCGGGCGCCGCACCTCGTCAACGTCGTGCTCGCCAGGTGAGCGGCGGGGCCCCGGCCGGGGCCCCGCTCACTCCCGCGCCGCCTCGACCAGCATGTAGGCGAAGCGCATCAGCCACACGACGCCGCGGACCTCGCCGTCGGCGTCGACGGCCGTCTCCGTCTCGGCGCCGACCTCGACGTAGTCGCCGCCGTACTCGCCCCCGCCGTACGACACCTCCCACCGGGCGATCGGGGCGGGAGCGCCGTCGTCGGTGGCGACGCCAGGGGTGACGTCGACGTGCAGCTCGGCCACGTTGGACCACGCGGCGAGCGTGCGCGTCACGGGCTCGACGAGCACGATCGCCTCGCCGCGCCCCGGGGCGTCCGAGGGCACGAGGTCGATGCCGCGATCGATCATGATCGCCTGGATGGTGCAGTAGGCGTCGAGGAGCGCGGCGCGGGCCGCGAGGTCGAAGATCCTGTCGGCGGGAAGGACCGGTGTCGTCGTCGTCACGCCTGCGACAGTAGCCCGGCACGACGAAGGCCCGGAACCATCAGGTTCCGGGCCTTCCGAGGGAGCCGCCTAAGAGAATCGAACTCTTGACCTTCTCATTACGAGTGAGACGCTCTACCGACTGAGCTAAGGCGGCCTGCGCTCCGCACGACACCCCGACAGGGCCTCGGTGACGAGCGCGGGCCCTACTCTAGCGGGCCGGAGGCCGAGACTCCAAAGCGGATCCGCGAGGCACGTGTCACGCCGATCGCCCGAGGCGCGGCGTGCGTCCCGCGGCGCTGGTCAGGAGCACGTCGTGCCGTCGTCGGGGACCTTGCCGTCGACGAGGTACCCACCGACCGCCTTGGCGATGCACGTGTTGTCCGCGCTGTACGCGGTGTGGCCCTCGCCCTCGTAGGTGAGGAGCACGCCCGAGTCGAGCGTCTTCGCGAGGCCCTGGGCCCAGCGGTACGGCGTGGCTGGGTCCCCCGTCGTGCCGACGACGACGATCGGCGCGGCGCCCTTGGCGTGCAGGTCGAAGTCCTGCGCGACCTGCGGGTACGGCCAGGGCTTGCAGGTGACCCCGCCGTACGTGAAGAACGTGCCGACCGTCGGCGCCTGCTGCTCGATGGTCGCCGCCTGGGTGCGCATCGCATCCAGGTCGCTCGAGCCCGGGTCGTCCAGGCACCCGACGGCGCGGAACGCCTCGGACGAGTTCGTCGAGAACGTGCCGTCGGAGTTCCGGTCGTTGTAGAAGTCCGCGAGGGCGAGGAGCTGCGTGCCCGTCCCCTTGGTGATCGCCTCCGACAGCGCCGACGTCAGGTACTGCCACGAGTCCTGGCTGTAGAGCGTGACGGCGACGCCGTAGAACGCGAGGGTGGCCGTGAGCGGCCGCTTCGAGTCGCCCGTGCGCAGGGGCTGCTGCTCGGTGCGCAGGAACAGGTCGTGGATCTGGCTCATCCCGTGGTCGACGCCGCCGTCCAGCGGGCAGCCCTTCCCCGACTCGCAGTCCTTGACGTAGGCGCGCAGCGCGTCCTCGAACCCGACGGCCTGCTCGACGCTCGTCTCGTCGGACGACAGGGTCGTGTCGATCGCACCGTCCAGGACCATCCGGTCCACACGGTCGGGGAAGATCCCCGCGTACGTCGCACCGAGCTGGGTCCCGTAGGAGAACCCGAGGTAGTCGAGCTTCTTCTCGCCGAGGACGGCGCGGATGAGGTCCATGTCGCGCGCCGCGGACTGGGTGTCGACGTGCGCGAGGACGGGGCCGGTGTTCGCCTTGCACGCGTCCGCCCAGGCAGCCGCCGCCTTCTCGCTGGCGGCGAGCCCGGCGTCCGTGTCCGGGTACCAGGCCGAGAGCTGTGCGTCCTTGTCCTTGTCGTCCAGGCACACCACGGGCGTGGACTTGCCGACGCCGCGCGGGTCGAACCCGACGACGTCGTACGCCTTGAGCACGTCCGAGCCGAACAGGCTCGGCACCGAGTCCATGAAGTCGAGGCCCGAGGCACCCGGCCCGCCCGGGTTGGTGAGGAGCGCACCGACCCGCGTGCCCGTCGCGCGGTGCACCTTGAGCGCGAGGTCGATGTCTCCCGCCGACGCGTCCTGCCACGACACCGGCGCCTTGATCGTGGCGCACCGGAAGCCGTCGCCGCACGACGACCACGCGACCTTCTGGCCGTAGTACGAGGTGAAGCCCTTCGGCGCGCTCGCCGTGTCCGGAGTGACGGTCGTGCTCGTCGCCGTGCCGCCGTCGTCGTCGCCGGAGCCCGTGCACCCGCTCAGGACCGTCACGAGCGCGACGACCGCCGCGGCCGCGGCCAGGGGCGCACGACGGCGAGCGCGCGGGACGGCGCTGCTCGAGGCGGAGGGGCGGAGGGCACGTGTGAGGCGAGCGTTGACTCGGCGGGCACGGGTCACCGGGACACCGTACCCGCCGGTGCTGACCGTTCTCCCAGGTCGTCCGGCCTGCGTCGGTGTCGAGGGGGCGTCAGCCCTGCGGGCGCAGCGCCACGGCCATCGCCTCGACGGCCAGCAGCGGCGCGACGTTCGCTGCGAGACGCTCCCGCGCGGTGCCGATCGCGTCCATCCGCCGGAGCGTCTGCTCGGGCGTGGAATCGGCTGCGAGCGTGTCGACCGCCTCCGCGAGCTCGACGTTGACGAGGTCGATCCCGGGCGCGCCGTCCGCGGTGCCGGCCGCGCCGAGCTGGACGAGCAGCACGTCGCGGTAGAGCGACAGCAGGTCGGTCATCGCGCGGTCGAGGACGTCGCGCTGCGCGCGGGTGGCCCGGCGCTTCTGCTCCTCCTCGAGGCTCTTGAGCTGCGAGCGCAGCGCCGGCGGAAGGGGCTTGCCCTCCTCGGCGCCGAGCGCCCGGTACAGGCGCGACTTCTCGTCGGCGTCGCGCTCCTCCGTCGCGGCCTTCGCCTCGGCCTGGGCGACCTCCACGAGGTCGCCCGCCGCGAGCACCGCGTCGGGGACGCCGCGGATGCGACGCGCCAGGTCGAGGACCTCACGACGGCGGGCGCGGGCCCCGGGGTCGCGGGCCAGGCGCCGGGCGAGCCCGATGTGCGACTGGGAGGCGTGCGCGACGGCGTCCGCGAGCCCGGGCTCGACGCCGTCCCGCTCGACGAGCAGCCGGGCCACCGCGTCCACGGGCGGGACGCGCAGCACCACCGACCGTGAGCGCGAGCGGATCGTCACGAGGACGTCCTGCGGGCTCGGTGCGCACAGCACCCACACCGTGCGCGGAGGCGGCTCCTCGATGGCCTTGAGCAGGACGTTCCCGGACGTCTCGTTGAGCCGGTCGGCGTCCTCGATGACGATGACGCGCCAGCGCCCGCCCGACGGCGACCGCTGCGCGAGCTGCACGAGCGGCTCGACGTCCTGGCGGCGCAGGATCGTCGCCTCGGTCGCGACGACCTCGACGTCGGCGTGGGTGCCCGCGAGCGCCGTCGTGCACTCGTGGCACTCGCCGCACCCGCCGCGCGGGCAGAGCAGCGCGGCCGCGAAGGCGCGGGCCGCGTTGGAGCGCCCCGACCCCGGCGGACCGGTGAGCAGCCAGGCGTGCGTCATGGCGCTCGGGTCCGCGACCGCGCCCCGGAGGACGGCGACCGCCGCCTCCTGCCCGACGAGGTCGTCCCAGACGCTCACGCCTGCACCTCCTGCGAGGTCGCGCCGAGGCCGAGGCGCGCGGCGACGTCGACCCGGACCTGCGCCTGGACGTCGTCGACGGCGCCGGTCGCGTCCACGACGACCCACCGCTCGGGCTCAGCCGCGGCCCGGTCGAGGAAGGTCTCGCGCACGCGCGTCGCGAACTCCACGCCGACCGACTCGAGCCGGTCGAGCGCGCCCTTGTCCTCGACGGCCGCGCGTCGCGAGGCCGCGACCGCGGGGTCCGCGTCGAGGAGGACCGTCACGTCGGGCAGCAGGCCGCGCGTGGCCCACAGCGAGATCCGCTCGACGTCGTCGGCGGCGAGCTCGCGACCGCCGCCCTGGTAGGCGACGGACGAGTCGACGTAGCGGTCGGTCACGACGACGGCGCCGCGCTCGAGCGCGGGACGCACCAGGGTGGCGACGTGATGGGCGCGGTCCGCGGCGTACATGAGGGCCTCGGCGCGCGCGTCGACGTGGTCACCGTGCAGGACGGCGTCGCGCAGGACCTGGCCGAGCGGCGTCCCGCCGGGCTCGCGCGTGAGGACGACGTCACGGCCCGTGACCTCGCCCAGCCACGCGCCCAGGAGGCGCGCCTGCGTCGACTTGCCCACGCCGTCGCCGCCCTCGATGGAGATGAAGATGCCCGGCCCGTCCACGGGCGCCACCCTATCCGGGGCCACCCTCACGGCCCGCCGCGGCGAGGTGTGGCTCACTCGCCCGGGTAGACGACGCCGACCTGACGGCGGACCTCGTCGAGCGTACGCATGACGTCGAGCGTCGCCTGCCAGGGCATGCGCTCGCTCTCGAGCAGCCCGGCGTCGAGGCAGCGGGCCACCTCGGCGGCCTGGTACTGCTTGCCCTCGCCACGGAAACCGTCGTGGCGGCGCTCCGTGCCGTCCGCGCGCACGACGGTGAACCCGCCCCCGCCGAACGTCCACGGGTCGGTGACCACGTAGCCCTCGGTGCCACCGATGCGGACCGACTGCGGCGTCTGCACCCACAGGGACGACTGGACGGACCCGAACCGGCCGTCGCCGAAGTCGAGCCCGACGACGCTCTGGCCGTCCACGCCCGTGTCCGTGAGCGATCCCACGGCCTCGACGCGGACCGGCGAGCCGAGCACGTCGTGGGCGAACGACACCGGGTACACACCGACGTCCAGGAGTGCGCCGCCCGCGAGGTGCGGGTTGTAGAGGCGGTGCTCCGGGTCGTAGGTGAACGCGTGGCCGTAGTCGCCGAGGACGGTGCGGACCTCGCCGATCTCCCCTGCCTCGATCGCCTGGTGGATGCCGGCGACGTGCGGCAGGAACCGCGTCCACATGGCCTCCATGACGAAGAGCCCGGCCGCGCGCGCGGCGTCGAAGACGTCGCAGGCCTCCGCGTGCGAGCGCGTGAACGCCTTCTCGACGAGCACCGGCTTGCCCGCGGCCAGGGCCAGGAGGGCGTGCTCGCGGTGGTGCGAGTGCGGGGTGCCGACGTAGACGACGTCCACGTGCTCGTCCTCGACCAGGTCCTCGTAGCTGGCGTGGGCGCGCCCGGCGTCGTGCGCGGCGGCGAACGCTTCGGCCTTGCGCTGGTCGCGCGACCCGACGGCCGTGACGCTCCCGTTGGTGAACCGGCGCACGGCCTCCGCGAACGAGCCGGAGATACCTCCGGCCCCGAGGATGCCCCACCGCACGGGCGGCGCCGACCGGGGATCGGGGGCAAGACCCGCGGCGGCCGCGGATTCCTGCGCGGCCAGGACGACGTCGTCGGTGCTCATGCCCCCAGGTTATCCGCGCCGACCGCCCCACCCCACCGCGAAGTCCTCCGCCCGCCCACCCCGCGAAGTACCCCGGCATCCCGCATACCTCGCGAAGTACCCCGGCATCCCGCATACCTCGCGAAGTACCCCGGCATCCCGCATACCTCGCGAGGTACCCCGGCACCCCGGGTACTTCGCGGGAGAACCGGCCACGCGGGCAGTACCGCGCTCCCCGACAACGGAACCCGACGCGGCGCCCGACCCCGCGGGCAGGTCGGCGACGACCAAGCCAACCCGGTGCACGAGGTCGGGGGTCCGGGGGATGCGCGCGCGACCGTGGCGGGGCTGGCGGGAGCCGACCGAGGGACGAGCGAGGCGGATGGTAGGTCGCGCGCGCATCCCCCGGACCCCCGACCGGACAGAACCCGAGGGGCCTTACTTGGCCTTCGCCGTCGACCGCGACGACGCACGCCGCGCCGGCTTCTTGGCCGGCCCCTTGGCCCTCTTCTCCGCGAGCAGCTCCTGTGCCCGTTCGGGGGTGATGGCGTCGACGGCGTCGTCCTTGCGCAGGGTGGCGTTGGTGGTGCCGTCGGTGACGTAGGGGCCGAAGCGCCCGTCCTTGACGACGATGGGCTTGCCGGACACGGGGTCGTCGCCGAGCTCGCGCAACGGCGGGGCCGCGGTGGCGCCGCGTCCCCGCTTGGGCTGGGCGTAGATGGCGAGGGCCTCGTCGAGGGTGACGGTGAAGATCGCTTCCTCGCTGGGCAGGGTCCGGGAGTCGGTGCCCTTCTTGAGGTAGGGCCCGTAGCGCCCGTTCTGGGCGGTGATCTCGGTGCCGGACTCGGGGTCGGTCCCGACGACGCGCGGCAGGGACAGCAGCGCGAGCGCCTCGTCGAGCGTGATGGTGCCGAGGTCCTGGGACTTGAGCAGCGAGCCGGTGCGCGGCTTGGGCAGCGCGGCCTTGGCCTTCTTGAGCGCGGCGGCGGACAGCCCGGGCTCGAAGGTCGGCTCCGGGAGGACCTCGGTGACGTACGGCCCGTAGCGGCCAGCCTTGGCGATGATCGTGTGCCCGGTGGCGGGGTCGACGCCGAGCTCGCGCCCGTCGTCGGCGCCGGCGGCGAGGAGCTCGCGGGCCTTGGCGACGGTGAGCTCGTCGGGGGCGACGTCGTCGGGGATGGAGGCGCGGGGCGGCGTCTCGCCCTCCTTGACCTCGGCGCCGTTGTCCTCGACGTAGGGCCCGTAGCGGCCGATCCGGACCTGGAGGCCCTCGCCGATGTCGATCGAGTTGATGCCGCGCGCGTCGATCTCGCCGAGGTTGTCGACGAGCTCCTTGAGCCCGGCGTCGGCGCCGTCGGTGCCGTCACCGAAGTAGAACTCGGTGAGCCACGCGACGCGGTCGCGCTGCCCGGCAGCGATCTCGTCGAGGTCCTCCTCCATCTCGGCGGTGAACCGGTAGTCGATGAGCTCGCCGAAGTGCTCCTCGAGGAGCCGGACGACGGCGAACGCGATCCAGCTCGGCACGAGCGCCTGGCCGCGGGTCGTGATGTAGCCGCGGTCCTGGATGGTGGAGATGGTCGACGCGTAGGTCGACGGGCGACCGATGCCGAGCTCCTCGAGCTTCTTGACGAGGCTGGCCTCGGTGTAGCGCGCGGGCGCGGACGTGGCGTGACCCGCGGCCTCGAGGTCGCTGCCGGTGAGGTCGTCGCCCTCGGCGACGCGCGGGAGGCGCGCCTCCTTCGCGCCGCTGTCGGCGCCCTCGGCCTCGTCGGTGCCCTCCTCGTACGCGGCGAGGAACCCGCGGAACGTGATGACGGTGCCCGACGCCGCGAACACGGCGTCCGTCCCGGCGTGCGCGGCGCCGGCCGCGCCCACGGTGCCGGCGATCCGCAGCGACGCCGTCGAACCCTTGGCGTCCGCCATCTGCGAGGCGACGGTGCGCTTCCAGACGAGCTCGTAGAGGCGGAACTCGTCACCACGGAGCTCGGACGCGACCTGGGCGGGCGTCCGGAACGAGTCGCCCGCGGGGCGGATGGCCTCGTGCGCCTCCTGCGCGCCCTTCGACTTCGAGACGTACGACCGCGGCGAGGCCGGCACGTACTCGGGGCCGTACAGCTCGGCGGCCTGCCGGCGGGCGGCGTCGGTCGCCTCCGCGGACAGCGCCGGTGAGTCCGTACGCATGTAGGTGATGTAGCCGTTCTCGTACAGCGACTGCGCGACGCGCATGGTCTGCCGCGACGACCACCGCAGCTTGCGCCCGGCCTCCTGCTGGAGGGTCGAGGTGGTGAACGGCGCGGTGGGGCGGCGCGTGTACGGCTTGGTCTCGAGCGAACGCACCGTGAACGGCGCGCCGTCGAGGCCCGCGACGAGCGCGTCGGCGGCGGGCTCGTCGAGCGTGACGACGCGGTCGCGGGTCGCCGCGGCCGTGAGCTGCCCGCGGTCGTCGAAGTCACGACCGGTGGCGACGCGCGCCTCGCCGAGCTGCACGAGGCGGGCGCTGAAGTGCTGCCCGGCGTCGGGGCCGCCGTCGGGCGCGAAGCTTCCCGTGAGATCCCAGTAGGCGGCGGGGACGAACGCCATGCGCTCGCGCTCCCGCTCGACGACGAGGCGCGTCGCGACGGACTGCACGCGCCCCGCGGACAGGCCCTGGCGGACCTTGCGCCACAGGACGGGCGAGACCTCGTAGCCGTAGAGACGGTCGAGGATGCGGCGGGTCTCCTGGGCGTCGACGAGGTTCTCGTCGAGGTCGCGCGTGGTGTCGAGCGCCCGGCGGATGGCCTCGGGCGTGATCTCGTGGAACACCATGCGGCGCACCGGGACCTTGGGCTTGAGCTCCTCGAGCAGGTGCCACGCGATGGCCTCGCCCTCGCGGTCCTCGTCGGTCGCGAGGTAGAGCTCGTCGGCCGACTTGAGCATCTTCTTGAGCTCACTGACCTTCTTCTTCTTGTCCGGGTAGACCTCGTAGTACGGCTCGAAGCCGTGCTCGACGTCGACGGCGAACTTCCCGAAGGGGCCCTTCTTCATGTCCGCGGGCAGCTCGGACGGCTGCGGCAGGTCGCGGATGTGCCCCACGCTCGCCTCGACGTCGAAGCCCTCGCCGAGGTAGCCCGCGATCTTGCGGGCCTTCGTCGGCGACTCGACGATCACGAGCTTGCGGGATCCGGACATGCTTCCTGCTTCCGTTGAGACCGGCGGTGGGTGCGTGGGATCACGCGGCGGCGTGCCGGACCGGGTGGGGTACCGCGGCCGCCGCCGGCACGGGGCGCGACGTGGTCGCAGTGAGCTGGCGCACGGCGAGGATCAGGGCGAAGACCAGCGAGGTCGCCGCCAGAACACCGAACGCGCCACCAATATACGCAGTCACCTCGGTGGACCGCCGGACCGACCACAGGGCCCCCGCCATCGCGCGGACGGCGGCGTCGACGTCGTGCAGCGCGCTGACCGCGACCGCTCCCGAGAGGCCCGCCGCGCCGACGAGGACGATCGCCGCGACGTACGAACCGGGGCTGCGCCGCGGCCGTCCCTCCCGGTCGAGCGCAGGGACGTCGAGCGACGAGCGGGAGGTGAACGCACACACCACGCCCGTCCACGCGGACACCACGAGCAGCCCGGCGACGACGTCGCTCGGCCGGTGCCACTGGCCCACGAGGGTCGAGACGCCGGTCGCGGCCGTGGAGGCGGCGCCGAGGAGGGCGACCACGGGCCGGGCGGCGCGCGGCACGACGAGCAGGAGCGCCACGGACACCGACGCGGCGACCGTCGTGTGGCCGCTCGGCAGCGTGTTGGCGCCCGTCCAGCCCTCGGCGAGGTGGGGCCGGCTGAAGACGTCGGCCTTGAGCACCTGGGTGGTGAGGTTCGCCCCACCGACCAGGACGGCGACCTGCAGCGCGAGCCACCACCGGCGGCGCAGCAGCGCGACCCCGATGGCGACCACGATCCCCAGCGCGACGAAGCTCAAGGAGACGACGTCGAGGACGGGCTTCGCGAGCTGCCAGAGGTGGCCCTGACCGTACGTCGCGCCACGGCGGGCGAGCTCGTCGACCCGCTGGCCGCGGCCGCTGTTCACGAACACCTCCCACAGCACCCACACCCCGACGGAGGAGAGCACCGCGAGGGCGAGCGCCGTCGCCCGCCGCAGCCAGTCGGGCGCGGACCCGACGGTCACCCAGCCGGCGGCGTCGTCGGACCGGGCGAGGGGCTGCGACGCGGGCACGGCCGGGCCCGGGACGCCTGCACGGGCGGCCCGGTGGTCAGCGGATGCCTGCATCGTCATCCGATCACCGTAGGCCACGTTCGTGATGATCTTCGTGAGTTTCCGGCCGCGGAACGTGGACGGCGCGCTGTCGGCGCCGCTGTGGCCGCCGAGTGCGACGCCGCGGTTCGCCGAGTGCGACGCCCGCGGGGTCGGGTTCGCGGGCGGGTGCGGGGTGTGCGCGACCGTCCGGTCGCGCCGACCGGCACGAGCCCGTGCTCGGAGCCGAAGCAGGCAACCAATCCGGAAGCTCGGCTCCGCCGGCGTACGCGTCACACTCGGCGCACCCCCGCGTCACACTCCGCGAGACCCCGCGTCGCACTCGGCGAAGCCCTACGTCACCGTCAGCGCGCCGCCGCGCGCTCCGCGAGCTCCGGCGGGACGGTGTGCCCGTCGGTGTGGAGCAGGCAGGCGACGGTCCTCCGCTCCTCCCCCAGCGCCGTCGGGCCGAGCTCCGGGTGGATCTCGGCGCACTCCGGCATGGCGTGCGCGCAGCGGGTGCGGAACGGGCAGCCGCTCGGCAGGTTCTGCAGGTCGGGCGGGGAGCCCGGGATGCCCTGCAGCTCGCGGCGCGGGCCGTGCAACGGCGGGAAGGAGTGGAGCAGCCCGTACGAGTACGGGTGCCGCGGCTCCTTGTAGACCTGCATCCCGCTCGCCTCCTCGACGATCTCGCCCGCGTACATGATCGCGATGCGGTCGGCGACCTCGACGAGCAGCGACACGTCGTGCGTGATGAAGATGACGGCGAAGCCGAGCCGGTCCCGCAGGTCCTGGATCTGCTCGAGGATCTGGCGCTGCATGACCACGTCGAGCGCGGTCGTCGGCTCGTCCATGATGAGCACGCGCGGCTCGAGCGCGAGCGCCATGGCGATCATGACGCGCTGCCGCATGCCGCCCGAGAGCTGGTGCGGGTACGACCGGATCCGGTCGGGCGCGATGCCCACCATGTCGAGCAGCTCGCGGGCACGCTCCTCGCGCTCGCGCGGGGACGAGTCGGGCCGGTGGGCCTTGATGGCGTCGGTGAGCTGGCGCCCGATCCGGTAGACGGGGTTGAGCGAGTTCATCGCGCCCTGGAACACGACCGCGATGTCCTGCCAGCGCCCGGCCCGGAGGTCGGCGTCGGACAGGCGGAGCAGGTCGACCGTCTCGCCGTCCTCCGCGTGGTACAGCACCTCGCCGGCGCTGATGAGGCCGGGCGGGGGCAGCAGGCGGGTCGCACCGTAGACGAGGGTCGACTTGCCGCAGCCGGACTCGCCCGCGAGGCCGAGCACCTCGCCCTCGTGGAGCGTGAGGTTCACGCCGCGCAGGGCGTGCACCCGGTTCTCGCCGTAGCCGTAGTCGACGGCGAGGTCCTTGATCTCGAGGATCGGGCGGTGACCCGCGGCGCGCGTCGCGGCGCCGTCGGTCAGGACCTCGGTGGTGGGCGGGGTCATCGCACGGCCTCCTTGGGCTCCGGAGTCGAGGTGGCGTCGGCCTGCTGGGCCAGGACGGGCGTCGGGTGGGCGTAGGTGCGCGGCAGGTCGCGGACCTTCGCCGTGAACCCGATGCGCGGACGGATGCCGTGCTTGCGCATCTGGCCCGCCGACATGCCCGCGAGGCGCAGGCGCGGGTTCACGAACTCGTCGATGCCGAAGTTGATGAGGGTCAGGGCCATGCCGAGGACGGCGACCAGCAGACCGGCGGGGACGAACCACCACCACGCGTGCTGGTTGAGGGCCTGGTTGGCCTGCGCCCAGTACAGGACGGTGCCCCAGCTCCAGTCGGTGAGGGACATGACGCCGACGAACGACAGCGTCGTCTGCGCGAGGACCGCGAACGTGACGGTCGAGACGAAGCTCGACGCGATGATCGCCGTGAGGTTCGGGAGCGTCTCGAACCAGACGATGCGCCACGTTGACTCGCCGCTGGCGCGCGCGGCCTCGATGAAGTCGCGTCCTCTCAGCGAGAGCGTCTGCGCTCTGAGCACGCGCGCACCCCATGCCCACCCGGTGAACGCCAGGACCAGCGCCACGATGATGTTCCCCGCGTCCTCCAGCTGGCTGACGATGATGATGATGAGCGGGATCTGCGGGATGACGAGCACGATGTTGGCGAGCGCCGAGAGGGTCTCGTCGCCGAGCCCGCCGAGGAAGCCGGCGGTGACACCGAACAGGACCGCGAGGAGCGTCGCGATGACGCCGGCGATGAGGCCGACGAGCATGACGCCGCGGGTGCCCACGAGGAGCTGGGAGAACACGTCGCGGCCGAGCTGGTCGGTGCCGAGCCAGTGCGCGCTCGACGGTCCGACGAGCAGGTCGAGCGACGACGCGTTCGGGTCCTGCGGGGCGATCCACGGGCCGATGATGCCGAGGATCGTGAAGATCACGAGGATGACGAGCCCGGTCATGGACTTGCCGTTGCGGACGAAGACGAACTTCTTGCGCGCCTTCTTGGCGGCGCCCGTGCCGACGGGGTCGACCTGGGTCTCCGGGTCGAGCGCCACGGCGGCGGGATCGAGGGGCATGTTCGACATCTCAGGCCTCCTGGCGGGTGCGCGGGTCGAGGAAGACGTAGACGACGTCCGCGAGGATGTTCGCGACGAGCACCGACAACGTGATGACGAGGAAGATGCCCTGCATGAGCGGGTAGTCGTGGCCACCGATCGCGTTGAAGAGCGCGTAGCCGATGCCCGGGTAGGAGAACACCAGCTCCATGACGAGCGAGCCGGAGACCACGAAGCCGAGCGAGAGGGCGAAGCCGGAGACCTGCGGGAGGATCGCGTTGCGGGCCGCGTAGCCGAACATCACGAGCCGCTCCGGCAGGCCCTTGGCCTGGGCGACGGTCACGTAGTCCTCGGACGCGACGGTGACCATCATGTTGCGCATCCCGAGGATCCAGCCGGCGATCGAGGACAGCACGATCGTGAGGGCGGGCAGGAAGCCGTGCTGGACGACCGAGACGATGAAGTCCCAGTTCCAGCCCTGCTCGAGGCCGGGCGTGGCACCGCCGGAGCCGGGGAAGATCGGCCACGTCACCGCGAACAGCGCGATGAAGAGCAGGCCGAGCCAGAAGTAGGGCACCGACGAGAAGAACGTCGTGACGGGCAGGACCGAGTCCGCCCAGGTGCCGCGCCGCCAGCCGATCAGGACGCCGATGAGCGAGCCGAGGACGACCGCGATGATCGTCGCGATGCCCACGAGGCCGATCGTCCAGGGCAGCGACGTCTTGATGACCTCGCTGACCGGCGTCGGGAACAGCGTGAAGGACGTCCCCAGGTCACCGTGGAGGATCTGGCCCCAGTACTGCCAGTACTGGTCCCACAGGCTCTGGTTCTTGTCGAGGCCGAACAGCACGTACAGCGAGTGGACCGCGTCGGTGCTGATCTGGCCCTGGTAGCGGTTGATGAGCGACTGGACGGGGTCGCCCTTCATGAGGCGCGGGATGAAGAAGTTGATCGTGACCGCGGCCCAGAACGTGAGCGCGTAGAAGCCGATGCGGCGGAGCAGGAACTTCACCGGGTCACCTCCGGGGTGGTCGTCGTGGACGCCGCAGCGGTGTCGACGACGGTCACCGGAACGGCGGCGTCGCCGAGCTCCGGGAGGTCGGCCGTCGACGGGACGAGGTCGAGGGCGCCGGGCACCTGGGTGGCGTAGCCCCAGCACGCGACCTGACGGCCGCGGCCGATCTCCAGGAGCGGCGGGGTGACGGTGCGGCAGACGTCGGTCGCGAACGGGCAGCGGGGGGCGAACCGGCAGCCCTCGGGCGGGTTGACCATGTTCGGCGGCTCGCCGCGGCCCCCCGTGCGCTCGGCGGAGACGAGCTGCTCGGGGTCGGGCGCGGAGCGCACGAGGAGCTGGGTGTACGGGTGGGCCGGTGTCTGGGTGACGGACTCGGAGTCGCCCGTCTCGACCGGCCGGCCGGCGTACATGACGTACGTGCGGTCCGCGAAGTAGCGGGCCGACGCGATGTCGTGCGTGATGTACAGGATCGCGATGCCGAGACGGTCGCGCAGGTCCTGCAGGAGGTTGAGGATGCCGATGCGGATCGACACGTCGAGCATCGAGATCGGCTCGTCGGCGAGCAGGACCTCGGGGTCGGCAGCGAGCGCGCGAGCGATCGCCACGCGCTGGCGCTGGCCGCCGGACAGCTCGTGGGGGAACTTGTCGATGAACCGGTCCGGGTTGAGCTGGACCCTCTCGAGGAGGCCGCGGAGGGCGTCCTCGAGGCGCTGGCCGCGCAGGCCCTTCTTGTGGATCCGGAGCGAGCGCGTGAGCGTGTACCGGACCGTGTGGATGGGGTTCAGCGACGCGAACGGGTCCTGGAAGATCATCTGGACGCGGCGCGCGTACCGGCGGAAGGCCCGGCCGCGCTTCGCGGTCACGTCCTCGCCGTGCAGGAGGATCCGGCCCTCGGTCTGCGGGTAGAGGCGCGCGAGCACGCGCGCGACCGTCGACTTGCCCGAGCCGGACTCGCCGACGAGCGCCACGACCTGCCCGGAGCGGAGGGCGACGTCGATCCCGTCGACGGCGTGGACGGCTCCCTTGGCGCGGATGCCGCGCAGCGGGAAGTGCTTGGTCAGGCCGACCGCCTCGAGCACGACGTCGTCGCGTCCTGTGCGGTCGGCGGTCGGGGCGCCACCGTCGGGGCCGGCGCTCTCGGCGGTGTCTTGGGGGTCGTCACTCATCAGTCACCTGGGGGTCGTTCGCCGCCCGCGACAGCGCAGTCGGGACGGGGCGGGGGCACGGCGCCCCGGGGCGCCCGGCCGGGGTCACCCGGAGGTGACGCCCGGCGCGGGCGAGGGGCACCGCTCGAGCAGCGGTGGGTGGGGGACGATCCCGCCGGCCGACGCACCGAGGCCGACGGGACCGTCTCCCGGCTCAGGAAGCCGGCTTGAGCTTCGTCAGGATCAGCGCGACGTTCGGAACCGTGGGCTGCGGGTTCGCGTACGCGTCGTCGTCGCTGGGCCAGCCGGTCCAGTACTTGGTCGACATCTCCGCGCCGGCCGGACGGGCGTCCACGCCGAGCGCGGGCACCTGGTCGACGTAGACGTCCTGGAGCGTGTCGAGCGCGGTCTTGCGGCCCGCGTCGTCCGTGGCCGCCAGGTAGTCGCTGAACGCCTTCTTCGCGTCGTCGTTCTGGAACCGCCCGTAGTTCCACACGGCCGTCTTGCCGACCGGAACGTAGTAGTTCGGGTCGAACATGTTCGAGTACATCTCGTACGGCGTGATGCCACCGTTGGTCCAGTGGAGCGCCGCGTCGAAGTTCCCGACGTTGAGGTTCTCGGTCCAGGTGTCGACGTTCGGAGTGGAGACCTTCGCGGTGATGCCGATGGTCTTCAGCGAGTCGGAGATGAGCTGCAGCGACGTGATGTAGTCGTTCCAGCCGGACGGGTCCTGCAGCGTGATCGAGACGGGCTTGCCATCCTTGCCGATCAGCTTGTCGCCCTGGTACTTGTACCCGGCGTCGGTGAGCGTCTTCTTCGCGCCCTCGACGTCGACCTTGTAGGTCTGGCCCTTGTACTTGTCCGAGATGAACGAGTCACCGGCCGGGGTCGGGATCGCGGTGACGCTCGTGAGCTCGGGGAAGATGCCCGACTCCGCGATCTTGCTCGCCTTGGCCCGGTCGAGGACCTGGTTCACGGCGCGGCGCACGGCCACGTCGTTGAACGGCGCCTTCGCCGTGTTGAGGATGAGCTGGTCGATCCCGAGGCCCGCGGGGAAGAAGTACGTGTTGTGGGCCGGGTCCTTGCTCTTGTAGACCTCGTCGATGTTGGGGATGAACGTCCAGCCCCACTGCGCCTCGCCCGTCTGGAGCGCGGTGATGAGCGCGTCGTTGCCCTTGTACGCGGTGTAGCGCAGCTCGGGGATGGACGGCTTGTCACCCCAGTAGGAGGGGTTCTTGTCGAGCGTGATGGTCTGGCCCTCGAAGGACTTGAAGACGTACGGGCCGGTGCCGACGGGGGTCGTGACCGGGTCCTTCGTCGGGTCCGTGATCTTCTCCCAGATGTGCTTCGGGACGATGAAGAGCTGGGCGATCTTGAGGGTGTTGATGTACTGCGAGCCGTCGAAGTCCACCGTGACGACGTTGCCGTCGACCTTGATGTCCTTGTACTTCAGGCCCTCGGTGTTGAGCGCGTCGTTGTCCTTGCGGAGCTGCAGCGAGTACGCGATGTCCTCGGCCGTGAACGCCTGGCCGTCCGACCACTTCACGCCGTCGCGGGCCGTGATCTTGGCCTGCGTGTAGTCCGCGTTCCAGTCGATCGCCGTGGCGAGCCACGGGATGTACTTGTTGGCCGGACGCGTGTCGTTGGCCTGCATGAGCGGCTCGTAGATCGCCCACTTGTAGCCGATCATCGCGCCCGCGGACGTGTTGAGGAACGGGTTCGAGTTGTTCGTCACCGGGCCGTTCGGCATGCCGACGGTCAGCGGCTGGTTCGACGTCGCGGCGCCACCGGTGCTGGTGTTGTTCTTCGCGGCGTTGTTGTCGGCGTCGCCGCCACCACAGCCTGCGACCACGAGGGCCAGGGCTGCGGCGCCGACCACGGCGGGGGCGATTCTGCGCATCTTCACGGGTGTGCCTCCTTGCACGTTGCTCTTCGAGTGGAGTCGTCGAGCGAGCCGGCAGATTACCGGACGCCGCTCGTCGGTTCGGGTTCGGGGATGCGGTCAGTCCTCCGGGGATGGTTCGAGGCCGGTGGGCCGGCCGCTGGGCTGGGTCGGGTGGGGCGCAGGCGCCACGGCGAGCGAGACCCGCAGGTCCGCCACCGAGCGCCCGACCCGGAGGGTGTGGGCCCCGGTAGGCAGGGTCCACGCGTGCGTGGCGACGTCCCACGTCTCGAACGCGCGCCGCGGCACGCTGACGTGCGCGACGACGCTCTCGCCGCCGTCGGCCGAGACCGTCGCGAAGCCGCCGAGCCAGCGCACAGGTCGATCCACGACTGGCGCGGGCGGCTCGACGTAGACCTGGACGACCTCGTGGCCGCGGCGGGCGCCCGTGTTCCGGACGAGGACGTCGAGCTCGACGGCCTCGGCCGTGACGGCGGTCGGCATGACGTCCTGGTACTCCCACGTGGTCCAGCCGAGGCCATGACCGAAGGGAGCCGCGGGCTCCGGCCCGCCCTCCTCCACGGCCCGGCGCTCCCAGCCGCGGTAGCCCACGTCGACGCCCTCCGTGTAGTCGACGATGCCCTCCTGGGGGATCGCTGACGGAACGGGCACGTCCTGATAACGGACGGGGAGGGTCCAGGGGAGACGCCCTGAAGGTTCGGTGAAACCTGCCAGGACGTCCGCCAGCGCGGCCCCGCCCTCCTGCCCCGCGAGCCATGCCCACAGGACGGTGGGGGCCTCGGTGAGCCACGGAAGCTCGACCGGCGCACCGGCGTTCACGACCACGATCGTGCGGGGGTTCGCCTCGACGACGCGGCGCACGAGCTCGTCCTGGTTACCCGGGAGCGCGAGCGACGACCGGTCGAAGCCCTCGGACTCGACCTCCTCGGTCGTGCCGACGACGACGACGGCCACGTCGGCCGCGGCAGCCAGGCCCGCGGCGGCCGCGAGGTCCTCCTCGGCCGACGGCCCGGGCAGGCGGTGCACGATCTCGCCGCGCACGAACGAGTCGTAGCCGACGGGGTGGACGACCTGCAGGCGGGCGTCGAGCCGGACGGTGCGCGGCGCGTCGACGACGACCGGGACGACCGCGGCCACGGGGTGGTTGTGCTCGGAGGCGAGGATGACCTCCTCGGCGACCACGTGGTCCGCGTTCGAGGCGACGCGGGTGTCCACGACGATCTCGTGCCGCCCGACCGTTCCGATGCCGAGCTCGTGGGTCCCGGGCTCGTCGACGCGGACGTCGGCGGTCAGGTGGAGCGTCACCGCCCGCGGGTCGGTGTTCGCGAACCAGCCGCTCCACGCCGGGTCGGTCCGGGACTCGAGCACCCGGCCGTCGGCGTCGAGCAGCTCGAGACGCACGCCCGGCTCGCCCGTCGCGGGGTCGGTGCACCGCTCGGCCGCGTCGATCTCCGGCGGGTTGAGGCGCGAGCGCGCGCCTGCGTGCACGTCGAGGCGGACGCCGTCGGGCAGCGCGGCGCGCAGGGCCGGGACCGGGAGCTCGAGGTGGTCCGGGTGGACGAAGCCGGAACCGCCGCCCTGGACGAACGGCTCCACGGCCGCGGGGCCGAGCAGCGCAACGACGCCTGGCGTGCCGTCCGGGCGGACCGCGAGCGCCTCGAGGTCGAGGGGCAGGAGGGCCGCGTCGTCCTTGAGCACGACCATCGCGCGGGCGGCGAGCTCGCGCAGGAGCGCGGGCGTCTCGGGCGCCGCGGCCGGGCGGTGACCCGGGGCGTCGGGGGTCGCGCCGGGGGCGCCGAGCGCGCCGACGCGGTCGGCGAGGCGCAGGATCCGGACGACCTTGTCGTCGAGCTCGGTGACGTCGACGTCGCCCGAGCGGACGGCGTCGAGCAGGCCGTCGCCCCAGGCGCCGTCGGGGCCGGGCATCTGGAGGTCGAGGCCGCCGCGCACGGCAGGGGCGACGCTCTTGGTGGCGACCCAGTCGCTCACGACGACGCCGTCGAAGCCCCACTCGCCCTTGAGCACGCCCTGGACGAGGGGCGCGTGCTCGGTGAGGGGCGCGGAGGTCTCGCCGTCGTCGAAGCCGTTGTAGGCGGCCATGACGCTCCAGGCGCCGGTCTCCTTCACGAGCCGCTCGAAGGGCGCGAGGTAGACCTCGCGGAGCGTGCGCTCGTCGACGCGGGCGACGTAGCGGGTGCGCTCGGTCTCGGAGTCGTTGGCGATGTAGTGCTTGACGCACATCCCGACGCCGCGCGCCTGGGCCTCACGGACGAGGGCGTCGGCGATCGCGCCGGTGAGGATCGGGTCCTCGGAGTAGCACTCGAAGTGCCGGCCGCCGACGGGCGTGCGCTGGAGGTTGATCTGCGGGGCGAGCACGACGTCGACGCCGTGGCGGCGGGCCTCGTCGGCGAACAGGGCGCCGACGCGGGCGACGAGGTCGAGGTCCCAGGTGGCGGCGACGGCGCTGGGGGCGGGGAGCGACGCGGAGGTCTCGCCGGGGACGTCCCCGGTCCCCCGGACGCCGGCGGGACCGTCGGAGACGACGACGCCACGGAGCCCGACGCGGTCGACCGGGGTGGTCGACCAGATGTCGGCGCCGACGACGAGCGCGACCTTCTCCTCGGTCGTCAGCTCGGCGGCGATCGCGGCGAGCTGCGCATCCGTGCGGGCTCGTGCTGCGGTCTCCAGTGACACTCGGTACTCCCGTCCTTGGGCGTTTCGTCGGGCCGGCTGCTGCGCCGTTCCCGGTGACGTGTCGTCATACAACCACACTTACTGACCCGTTAGTAACTCCCGCTGGGTCACGATATGGTTGCGGCCATGACGAGCGGATCAGACGACGTGGTCTCCGCCCCGGGGGCCACGGCGATCGCCCCGGGCCCACCGCCCCAGGCACCCCCGACGGCAGCCTCGCGCGCGCGCCGACCCCGGCGCGCCACCGCCGAGCGCCGCGAGGAGATCCTCCGCGCGGCCACGCGCGTGTTCGGCTCGAAGGGCTACCACAACGGGTCGCTGCACGAGGTCGCCGCGCAGGTCGGCATCACCCACGCGGGCGTGCTCCACCACTTCGGGTCCAAGGACCGGCTGCTCTGGGCGGTGCTCGAGTACCGCGACCAGGTCGACGTCGAGCACCTCGAGGGCAAGCACATCCCGGGCGGGCTCGACCTGTTCCGGCACCTCGTCACGACCGCCCGCGTCAACGCGGGCCGGCGGGGCATCGTCCAGACGTACACCGTCCTGACGGGCGAGGCCGTGACCGACGGCCACCCGGCGAGCGACTGGGTCCGGGAGCGCTTCACCGTCCTGCGCGGGAACATCGCGGACGCGCTGCGCACCGTCGTGCACGAGCGTGCCACAGCGCGCGGGGAGGCCGTGACCGACCCCGAGCTCGACGGGGTCGCGCTCGACCGCGCCGCGAGCTCGATCATCGCCGTCATGGACGGCCTGCAGACCCAGTGGCTCCTCGACCCGGCCGCTGTCGACCTGGCCGACGCGTCGGCGTTCGCGATCGAGGCGATCCTCGCCGCGACGCTGGCCGGCAGCGAGCGGCCCCACCCCACGGCAGGCACGGGCCCGGTCCCGATCGAGGGCTGACGAGGAGCGCCAACCCCGACCCACGGGCACGATCCGTCCCGGAGAGCCCTGGAGAGCGACGGACTTCGCCAGTTCGGCGCCCCTGCCCGGCCGCACCCCTCGCGCCGCAGCCCCCGCGGGGGGTGCCACGTCACCATCGATGAACCCGACGTCGCCGTCGACGAACAGGACACCCAGGAGTTCCACAGGTTCGCTTCAGCGTCGTTCCACACACCGGGGACACAGTGTCTACATGACAACGGTCTCCAGCGCCCCCCGCCTCACCCGTGTGGACGGCTCGCCCGTCCGCGTGCTCGTCGTCGACGACGAGCCCAACCTCGCCGAGCTCCTCACCTCGGCCCTCCGGTACGAAGGGTGGGACGTCCAGACCGCCCTCGACGGCCAGGGTGCGATCAAGCTCGCCCAGCAGGTCGACCCGGACGTCGTCGTGCTCGACATCATGCTGCCCGACCTCGACGGGCTGTCCGTCCTGCGCCGCATCCGCCAGACGCACCCCTACCTGCCCGTCCTGTTCCTCACCGCGCGCGACGGCGTCGAGGACCGCGTCGCCGGACTCACCGCGGGCGGCGACGACTACGTCACCAAGCCGTTCAGCCTCGAGGAGGTCGTCGCCCGGATCCGCGCGCTCCTGCGCCGCAGCGGCGCCGCGACCGCGCAGCGCGACTCCACCATCACCGTCGGCGACCTCGTCATGGACGAGGACGCGCACGAGGTCACCCGTGGGGGCGAGGAGATCCACCTGACGGCGACCGAGTTCGAGCTCCTGCGCTACCTCATGCGCAACGCCAAGCGCGTGCTGTCCAAGGCGCAGATCCTCGACCGCGTGTGGCAGTACGACTTTGGCGGCCAGGCGAACATCGTCGAGCTGTACATCTCCTACCTGCGCCGCAAGATCGACGCCGGGCGCGAGCCCATGATCCACACGCTGCGCGGCGTGGGCTACGTGCTCAAGCCCGCACCGTCGCAGACCGAGGCGCCCGCCGGCGCCGCCATCCGCAGCGCGTGAGGCTGCCCCGGCCCGCCGACGCGCGGGGCCCCCTGACGCTGCGCCGCCAGCTCGTGCTGGTCGTGACTGGCGTGCTCGTGGCCCTGCTCGCCGTGCTCGCGGTCGTCTCGACGCTGGCCCTGCGCACCTCGCTCGGCAACCAGCTCGACGACCAGCTCCGGGCAGCCGCCGAACGGTCCGCGAACTTCCCGGGCCGCGGCGCCGGCAACGCGCCGAGCGCCGACGCGAGCAGCTCCGGGTCCACGGGGTCCGACGCGACGGGCTCCGCGGGCACCGACGGCGACGACGACGCCTCGGGCACCGAGGGCACCGGCTCGGGTGACGGGCACCAGCAGTACGCGCAAGAGCTCGCCGCCCGCTGCGAGGGCGCGTCCGAGCTGCCCGGCGGTTCGACGCCGCCGCCCGGCCAGGGTGCCGGGCAGATCGTCGTCTTCTACTCGGGCGGCGAGATCGTCGACGCCGGGTTCTTCGACGAGTCCGGCTGTTTCGTCGCGCTCACCTACGACGAGGTCGACGACCTCACCGCGGTCCCGCACGACGGCAAGGTGCACCAGGTGACGGTCGGCGACCTCGGGTCGTACCGGGCGATCGCCACGACGACGCGCGCCGGCCAGCCGTCCGTGACCGCCCTCCCGACCGCGACGATGGACGCCACGATCCAGAAGTTCGTGCTTCTCGAGGTCGGGCTCGCCGTCGGCGGACTCGTCATCGCCGGCGTCGTCGGCTCGCTGCTCGTGCGCCGTTCCCTGGCCCCCCTCGACCGTGTCGCCGACGTCGCCGAGCACGTCTCCCAGCTGCCGCTCGCCGAGGGTGAGGTGGGTGCGCTGCACGGCGTCGACCCGCGCGACACCGACGAGCGCACCGAGGTCGGCAAGGTCGGGGCCGCGCTCAACCGCATGCTCGACAACGTCGGCACGTCGCTTGCCGCGCGCCACCGGTCCGAGACCCAGGTCCGGCAGTTCGTCGCCGACGCGAGCCACGAGCTGCGGACCCCGCTGGCCTCGATCCGCGGGTACGCCGAGCTCGTCCGCCGCTCCCCCGAGGCCCTGCCCGACGGCGCGGCGCGCTCGCTCGACCGGATCGAGTCCGAGGCGAGGCGCATGGGCGTGCTCGTCGACGACCTGCTCCTGCTCGCGCGCCTCGACGCGGGCCGCCCGCTCGACAGCGCCCCGGTCGACCTCACCGCGCTCGCCGTCGACGCCGTCACCGATGCGCACGCCGCCGCCCCCGACCACCGGTACGAGCTCGACCTCCCCGCCGGCACGGACGACGACGGCGACGACCTCGAGCCCGACGCCACGCCGCCCGGCAGCGCCGACCTCGTCGTCGTCGGCGACGAGGCCCGGCTCCGCCAGGTGCTGACGAACCTCGTCGGGAACACGCGCGTCCACACCCCGCCCGGCACGCGCGTCCGGGTCGGAGCGCGGGCCGAGGACGGCGACGTCGTCCTCACGGTGCAGGACGACGGCCCGGGGATCCCCGCGGACCTCGTCCCCGACCTGTTCCAGCGGTTCAGCCGGGGCGACACGTCGCGCAACCGCGTCAGCGGGTCGACGGGGCTGGGGCTCGCGATCGCGCACGCGATCGTCGTGGCGCACCACGGCACGATCGAGGTGGAGAGCCGGACCCGTGCGTCCGGCTCCGGCGCGACCGGCACGACCGGCACGACCTTCACGGTCCGCCTCCCCCGCACACCCTGACCCGACACCGAGTGCGACGCCAGGGCCCGCCGGGTGCGACGTCGCGGGTTTCGCTCCGATGACGGCCGGCGGGGCGACGGAGCCTGCTAGGTCGGCGCGAGCGTTCACTCGAGGCGCGTCTCCCGTGCTCACGAAGGAAGCCGCCCGGGATGGACCTCGCCCTGCGGGCCCGGACGACTACATCGGCGAGGTAGGAAACGCGCGAAGGCGCCGACACGGCCGAGCGGGTGGGTGCGGGGAGGTGGTGAAGGGCGTCAAGGAGTGCGCACGGCCCCCAGGGCCGAAGCACGACAGCCCGAACCAGCTCGCCGCGCCCACCCGCGAACCCGACCACGTCACCAGGGCGCAGGCAACGTCACCGCCGGCGCACCCAACGTCACCGTCGGCGCACCGAACGTCACCGTCGGCGGTGGCTCATCGGTGGCTCACAGGGTGCGCCGGGGAGCGACCGAGGTCAGCAGCGGAAGGTCGAAGCATGACGACGACACAGCTCCCCCACGAGGCGGCCGCGCCGCCCGAGGTCGCGGCGTCCGAGCCGTCAGGACTCGCGCCCCTGCACCTCCCCGCCGGCACGGCCGACGACCGACCCGCTACCGGTCTCGCGCTCGACCTCGTCATCCCCGTGTTCAACGAGGCCGGCACGCTGGAGGCGTCGGTCCGCCGGGCGCACGCGTACATGACGGACTCGCTGCCGTTCCCGGCGCGCGTCACGATCGCCGACAACGCGTCGACGGACGGCACGCTCGCCGTCGCGCTCCGCCTGGCGGACGAGCTGCCCGGCCTGCGGGTCGTGCACCTCGACGCGAAGGGCCGCGGCCGCGCGCTCCACGCGGCGTGGGGATCGTCCGACGCGGCCGTGCTCGCCTACATGGACGTCGACCTGTCGACCGACCTGGCGGCGCTGCTCCCGCTCGTCGCCCCGCTCCTGTCGGGGCACTCGGAGGTCGCGATCGGGTCGCGGCTGAGCGCGGGCTCGCGCGTCGTGCGCGGCCCCAAGCGCGAGCTCATCTCGCGCGCCTACAACCTCATCCTGCGCGGCACCCTGCACGCCCGGTTCTCCGACGCGCAGTGCGGCTTCAAGGCCGTCCGCGCCGACGCCGCGCGCCAACTCCTGCCGCTCGTCGAGGACACCGGCTGGTTCTTCGACACCGAGCTGCTGGTGCTCGCGGAGCAGGCGGGACTGCGGATCCATGAGGTCCCCGTCGACTGGGTCGACGACCCCGACAGCCGCGTCGACATCGTCGCGACAGCCTCCGCGGACCTGCGGGGGATCTGGCGCCTCGCGCGCGACCTCAACGCCGGGCGCATCCCGCTGGGTGAGGTCCGTGCGGCGCTCCCCCGCCGCGCGTCCGACGACCAGCCGGCCCTCTCGCGCCGCCAGACGCTCCTCAACCAGATCCTGAGCTTCGGCGTGGTCGGGGCGCTCTGCACGGTCGCGTACGCCCTGCTGTTCCTCGTGCTGCGCGGTTCGGTCGGCCCACAGTGGGCCAACTTCCTCGCGCTCGCCGTGACGGCCGTGCTCAACACGGGCCTCAACCGCCGCCACACGTTCGGCATCCGCGGACGCGCCGGCGCCGCGCGGCACCACGGCCAGGGGCTGCTCGTGTTCGGGCTCGGCTGGGCCCTCACGGCCGGCTCGCTGGCCGTCCTCCACCAGGCGGCGCCCGGAGCCTCCGGCTTCGCGCAGCTCGTCGTCCTCTGCGTCGCCAACCTGTGCGCGACGCTCCTGCGCTTCGTCCTCTTCCGTTCCTGGGTCTTCGCGCCCCGCACCCCGGAGGTGTCCCGATGACCGCCCCCTTCACGACCCACGTGTCGCCCGCTGCCGGGCCCGCCACCGTCTCCCCCGCGACCCCCGGCCCTGCCGGGACGGTGCAGGCGGGTGAGGGACCGGCGTCGGGCCTGCCCACACCGCCCGACGACGGCGCGCGCCCCGGGCGGCTGAGCCGCCCCGCGCGCTTCGGGGTGCTCGGGATGCTCGTGGCGGCCGCCGCGTTCTGGCTGATCAACTTGTCGGCGAACGGCTGGTCCAACTCGTTCTACACGGCCGCGATCCAGGCCGGCTCGCAGAGCTGGTCGGCGTTCTTGTGGGGCTCGTCCGACGCCGCGGGGTCGATCACGGTCGACAAGCCGCCGGCCTCGCTCTGGCTCCCCGAGCTCGCGGTCCGGGTCTTCGGGCTGAGCTCCTGGTCGGTGCTGGTGCCCGAGGTGCTGCTGGGCGTCGCGAGCGTGTGGCTCGTGTTCGCCGCGGTCCGCCGGTCGTTCGGGACGGGCGCCGGGTTCCTCGCCGGTGCCGCGCTCGTGCTCACGCCCGTCGCGACCCTCATGTTCCGGTTCGACAACCCCGACGCGCTCCTCGTCGCGCTCATGGCCGCGGCGACGTACTGCGTGCTGCGCGCCGTCGAGGACGGCCGCACCCGCTGGATGCTCCTCGCCGGCGCCGCGATCGGGCTCGGGTTCCTCACGAAGCAGATGCAGGCGTTCCTCGTGCTCCCCGGGCTCGGGCTCGCGTACCTGTGGGCGGCGCCCGTGTCCGTCGGACGGCGCGTGCGCGACGCGCTCCTGGCCGTCGGCGCGCTCGTCGTCACGGCGGGCTGGTGGGTGCTGCTCACCGTGATCGTGCCGGCCGGCTCCCGCCCGTACATCGGGGGGTCGCAGAACAACTCGTTCCTCGAGCTGACGTTCGGCTACAACGGCTTCGGCCGCCTCACGGGCGACGAGACCGGCTCCGTCGGGGGCGGTGGCGCAGGCATCGGTGGCGGCATGTGGGGCGCGACCGGCATCGGGCGGCTGTTCGGCTCCGAGTTCGGCGGCCAGATCGCCTGGCTCGCCCCCGCCGCCGCGATCCTCCTCGTGACGGGCCTCGTGCTGACCGCCCGCGCGCCGCGGACCGACCTCCGCCGCGCGTCGTACGTCGCGTGGGGCGGCTGGCTCGTCGTCACGTGGGCCGTCTTCAGCGAGATGTCCGGGATCTTCCACGCCTACTACACGGTCGCCCTCGCACCCGCGCTCGCGGCGCTCGTCGGCGCCGGCAGCGCGCAACTCTGGCGCCGCCGCGACTCCTGGTGGGCTGTCGGGCTCCTCGCCGCGACGACGCTCGCCACGGCCGTCTGGGCGTACGTGCTGCTCGACCGGTCGTCCACGTTCCTGCCCTGGCTGCGCGTCGCCGTGCTGCTCGGCGGGTTCGTCGCGGCGGTCGCCCTCCTCGCCGGCCGCCTCATCGGGTCGCGCGACGCCGCCGGGAGCGCGGTGCTCCGGGGCGCGGCGACGCTCGCCGTCGTCGTCGGGCTCGCGGCCCCCGCGGCCTACTCGGTGCAGACGCTCACCCAGCCGCACACCGGCTCCCTCCCGACGGCGGGCCCGACCGTCCAGTCCGCGGGCTTCGGGCCCGGGGGCATGGGCGGGGGGCCCGGTGGCGGCCGCGGCGGCCAGGGCGGCCCTCCTGGGGGCTTCGGCGGACAGCAGGGCCAGCAGGGCCAGGGGCAGCAGGGCACGCAGGGCCAGCAGCCGCCAGGCCAGGGCGGCCAGCAGGGAGGCTCGTCCCAGGGGCAGGGCCAGACCCAGCAGGGCGGCCAGGCCCAGGGTCAGCTCCCCGGCGGCGACGGGTTCGGCGGCGGCATGGGCGGTCTGCTCGACGGGACGTCCGTGAGCAGCGAGCTCACGACGATCCTCCAGACGGACGCCGACACGTACGACTGGGCCGCCGCGACCACGGGCTCGCAGAACGCCGCGAGCTACCAGCTGGCCTCGGGAGCGTCCGTGATGCCGATCGGCGGCTTCAACGGCTCCGACCCGTCGCCGACGCTCGAGCAGTTCAAGCAGGACGTGGCCGAGGGCCGGATCCACTACTACATCGGATCGGGCTCGGGCGGCTTCGGCGGCTCGATGGGCGGGTCCGACGCGGCGTCGGAGATCGCGTCCTGGGTCGAGGACACGTTCCAGTCGCAGACCGTCGACGGCGTCACGATCTACGACCTGAGCAGCGGCGCGACGAGCTCCGCCTCGTGAGCCGAGGCCTTACGCAGTGACTCGTCATCCGTCGCGACGCCGTGAGCGGCCTGGGCCTCCCGACGCCCAGGCCGCTCACGGCGTGCTCCCGCCGAACTCTCAGGGGTGGTCGGAGGCACCAGAAATGAGTGGCATGATCGTGCCCACCATGACCGCGACGACCTCGGCGCCGAGGCCGACAGGGCCTGCGGCGGTGACCGACAAGGCGCACCGCACCCTGCGGCGCGTCCACCGGTCGACCCACCACGCCCACCCGGTCCCGACGCTCCGCAGCGCTCCCGGCGTGCAGCTCGACCTGCCGTCACAGCCGGTCGAGGCCCCCGCCGCCGGGGCGACCGGCAACCTCAAGGGTGTCGCGGTCCTGGTCCGCGACCTCGTGCTCGGGACGGTGCCTTTCGGCGTCGTGCGGGCTGCGCTCCCGGGACGGGCCGCCCAGCGCGGCCCCGGCCACGCGAACGCCCACGCCGTCCACCCGCACGCGGCTCTCCTCGCGCAGATGCTGAGCTTCGTCGGCGTCGGCGCGCTCTGCACCTCGGTCTACGCGCTCCTGTACCTGACGCTGTCGAACCCCTGGGGAGACCAGACGGCGAACTTCGCCGCCCAGCTCGTGGCGGCCGTCCTCAACACCGCCCTCAACCGCCGGCACACGTTCGGCGTCCGCGGGCGCGAGGGCGCGGCCCGGCACCACGGCCAGGGCCTGCTCGTGTTCGGCCTGGGCTGGGGCCTGACGTCGGGCGCGCTGGCGCTGCTCGGTGCGCTGGTGCCGGGGGCGTCGCACGTCCTCGAGCTCGGGGTGCTGTGCCTCGCCAACCTCGCCGCGACCGCCCTGCGGTTCCTGCTGTTCCGCTTCTGGGTGTTCGGGTCGCGCGACCCCGCCTGCGCCACCCGCTGACCCCTCCTCGCGAAGTAGACCGGATGCCCGGGTACCCCGCGAAGTAGACCGGATGCCGGGGTACCTCGCGAAGTAGACCGGATGCCCGGGTACCTCGCCAAGTAGACCGGACGCCGGGGTACCTCGCGAAGTAGACCGGATGCCCGGGTACCTCGCGAAGTAGACGGATGCCGGGGTACCTCGCGAGGTACGACGTCAGAGGAGCGGGATGTTCCGGTCGAACACGTTCTCCGGGTCGTAGCGGCGCTTGAGGTCGCGCAGCCGCGCGAGCGTCGCACCCGGGTAGACCCGCTCGACGCGCTCGGGGCGGCGGTCCGTCGACAGGCTCACGTACTCGCCGTGCGCGACCGGGTCGAGCGCGTCGTCCCACACCGCGTCGGCGCGTTCCCGGCTGCCGAACCCGACGCCCGACACGTCGAACTGCTGCCCGTCGCGGTGGGCGTACGCGGTCGCGTCGGACGCCACGTCGTTGACCGCTCCCCCGACGGCCCGCACCTGGAACATGCCGAACCGCCCGGACTCGAACGCCGTCGCCGCGGCGGCCGCGGTCCGGTCGTCGAGCCGGTCGACGAGCGTGTTCCGGAAGACGCCGCCGGGCCCGTCGGCGAGGTGCTCGGCGTCGTGCGGGGCGACCACCGCCGCGTACGGGGCGAGCTGCGCCTGCTGCTGCAGCAGGGGCGCGACCCGGAGCAGCGGCTCGAGCGCGCGCTCGGCGAGCGCGACGTCGTCGGACGCGACGACCGTCATGGCCTGCGCGAGCGCGGGCGTCTCGCCGCGCCCCGGCTGCATGGTGAGGAAGCTCGTGAGCTCGCGGGGCGCGTCCTCGACGGCGGACCCCCAGGCCTCGAGGAGACCCCTCGCATCGGACGCGTCGTACAGCATGATCGCGAGCACGACGGGCGGGACCTCGTACGCCTCGAGCTCGACCGCGGTCACGATGCCGAGTCCACCGCCCGCCCCGCGCAGCCCCCAGAAGAGGTCGGGGTGCTCGTCCGCGGTGGCGTGGACGAGCGAGCCGTCCGCGAGGACGACGTCGTACGCGACCGCGTGGTCGATCGTCAGCCCGTGGAGGCGGCCCATGAGCCCGACGCCGCCCGCGGTCGCGAGCCCGCCCACCCCGACGTCGCCGGAGTCGCCCGAGCTCATGCCCCAGCCGTGGTCGGCGAGCGCCGCCGCGACGTGGCCCCAGCTCGCTCCGGCGCCGACGCGCACGCGCCGCGTCGCCGGGTCGAGGACGGTCACCTGGTCGAGGGCGCGCAGGTCGAGGACGATCCCGCCGTCGTTGGTCGAGTGCCCGGAGATGCCGTGCCCCGCGCTGCGCACCGAGAGCGGGAGCCGGCCCACGCCGTCCCACGCGCCGCGCGCCTGCTGCTCGCGCGCGAAGCCGAGCCCTTCGACGACGTCCTGCGCGTCCTTGGCCCGCAGCACGAGGCCCGGCCGCCCGCCCCGGATGTACGACGAGCGCGTCCGCGCGTAGTCGCGGTCGCCCGGCTCGACGGCGTGGTCGCGCAGGCGCGCGGGGATCGCGTCGTAGTCGATCCCTGGCGCGCGCAGCGTGAGCGCGCGCGGGCTGCGCACCGGCCCGGTGTCCGTGCCCGACGACGCCCGCTCGGCCGCGACGGCCTCGCGGACCGCGGGCGCGACGTCCTGGGCGAAGGTGGTGAGGTCACGCGGGTTGTCGGACCCGAGGACGAACGTCCCGACGCCGTCCTCGAGGACGTACCGGACGAGCTCGTCGACCCAGTGCCGGGCGGGACCGTCGATCGAGCCGCCGCCGTGCGTCGAGCCCGACCCTGCGCCGTCGGGCCGGAAGCGGCCGCCGATGTTGAGGATGCGCCGGACCTCGCGTGGGTCGCGCCCGGCGGCCTCCGCGGCGCCGTCGAGGATCTCGTTGCCGCGCGCGAGGTCGCCGGGCTGGAGGTAGCCGAGCGAGGGGAGCCAGCCGTCTGCCCTGGCTCCCGTGAGCCGCAGCATGCGGGGCTTGTAGGCGCCGAGCCAGAGTCCGATCGCGTGCGCGGGCCGGGGCCCGCGCCGGGCGCCCGCGACGTGGTGGTGCTCGCCGCCCGCGCGCAGGACGGTGCGGTCGTCGGCGTCCCAGATGCCGCGGATGACGTCGATGGCCTCCTCGAGCGCGTCGACGCCCTCGGCCGGGGTGAGCCGCTCGCCACCCATCGCCGCGATGCCGTCCCAGAACGCGCCCGAGCCGAGGCCCAGCTCGGCGCGGCCGTGCGAGAGGAGGTCGAGGCTCGCGGCGGCGCGCGCGAGCACGGCCGGCGGACGGAGCGGCAGGTTGGCGACGTTGGGCGACAGGTGCACGCGCTCGGTGCGGGCCGCGACGAACGAGAGGAGCGTCCAGGTGTCGAGGAAGCCCGCGTTGTACGGGTGGTCCTGGAAGGTCACGAGGTCGAGGCCGACCTCCTCCGAGAGGACGGCGAGGTTCACGACGTCGTCGGGCGCACCTGCCTGCGGGGTGAGGAAGGACCCGAAGGCGAGGTCGTGGCCGTAGTCGCTCATGCTGCTCCGTTCGCTGCGGCGGACACCCCGCCGAATCATCTGCTCGACAACTGATCTGTACGACAGACTATTCCAGCGTATCCTGGTGCCATGACCACGACGACCTCGAGAGCCCCGGGCGGGGACGCGCGCGAGGCGACCACGGTGAGCGACGCCTGCCGCCGCGTCGACCTCGGGCAGTCCCTCGGGATCCTGCTGCGGCGCTGGCACGACGCCGTCGACCTCGCGCTCGCCGGCGTCCCCCACGGGCCGCGGGGCTTCCAGGTGCTGGGCGCCGTCGTGCACGACGAGCCGCCCACCCAGGCGGCGCTCGCCGAGTCGCTCGGCATCGACCGGACCGTCATGACCTACCTGCTCGACGACCTCGTCGCCGAGGGGCTCGTCGAACGGCGCGAGGCCGAGCACGACCGGCGCGCCCGGCGGGTCGTCGCGACCGCCAGCGGGCGGGCTGCGCTGCGGCGGTTCGAGGACGCCGTCCGCGTCGCCGAGGAGTCCGTGCTGTGCGGCCTCGACGACGACGAGCGCGAGCTCCTGCAGCGGCTCGTCCGGCGCTCGGCGCACGCGTCGCCGTCGTCGCCGGCCTGACCGCCGCCGCGCCCGGACGAGCTCAGGGGGCCGGGGTCAGGAACCCGTCCTCCACGAGCCCGCGGACCGCGGGCAGCAGCTCGGCGGCCAGCTCGTTCGCCGGGACGTCGAAGAGTGCGGCGATGGCGGTCGCGAGCTGCCCGACGGTGAGCTCGCCGTCGCACGCGCCGGTGAGGGCGGCGAGCGCGGTCGACGCGTGCACGGCCCGCCCGAACCCGTCACCCTGACGGAGCAGCACGACGTTCGGGTGCGCGGCGCCCGGCGTGAGGTACCGCTCCTCGGTCACGTCGCCCGCGACGACGAGCCGCTCGTCGACGAGCGCCGACGACGTCCCGAGCCCGACGAGCCAGTCGTGCGCGCGCAGCGTCGCGGCGAGGTGGCCGCCGAGCGGCTGCCGGACGGTGCCCGTGTGCTCCTCGAGGCGCCGGAGGGTCACGCGCCCGCCGGCCGGGCCGGCCGGGTCGGGGCGCCGCAACGTCACGATCCCGAACCCGATCGCCTCGACGTCACGCCTCGCGAAGTCGTCGAGCCACGCCCCGTACGCGCGCGCCCACGTGCCCGGCTCGCGCTCGGGCGTCGTGCCACCGTCGCGGATCCACGTCTCGGCGTACTCGGCGGGGTCCTGGACCTCGCGCTGCACGACCCACCCGTCGAGCCCGGCCTCGTCGAGCCACGCGCCGACGCGCTCGGTCCACGGCTCGCCGCGGCGGTGCTCCCAGTTGCCGAGGAGCTGCGCGACGCCGCCGGGCGCCAGCACGCTCCCGACGCCGCGGACCAGGTCGCGCACGACGGCGTCGCCCGATCGGCCGCCGTCGCGGTACTCGTAGTCGGGCAGCGGGGAGCCGGTGTGCGGGGTGATGACGAACGGCGGGTTCGAGACGACGAGGTCGAACTGCTCGCCCGCGACGGGCTCGAGCATCGAACCCTCGCGCAGCTCGACCTCGCCGACCCCCCCGGCCGCGTGGTTGAGGGCCACGTTGAACCCCGCGAACGCGAGCGCCCGCGCCGAGATGTCCGTCGCGACGACGGCGCCAGCGTGCCGCGCGGCGTGCAGGGCCTGGATTCCGCACCCCGTGCCGAGGTCGAGCACGCGCCCGACGGGCGTGCGCATCGTGACCTGCGCGAGGGTCGTGGACGCGCCCCCCGCGCCGAGCACGTGGTCGGCGGCGAGCCGGACGCCGGTCTGCAGCTCGCCGAGGTCGGACGCGAGCCACCACGTCACGTCCCCGGCGGCGTCGACGGCCTCGTAGGGGCGCAGGTCGGCGGCGGCCAGGACCTCGTCGTCGGCGCCCGCTCCGGAGGCGTGGGCCAGCCCGAGCCGGACGGCGCCGTCGGACCCGAGGGTGGGCAGGGCGGCGTCGAGCAGGCGACGCGGGACGGGGCGACCGAGGACGAACGCGTGCGTGAGCACCGCGACCGGCTCTGGCCCGGGGCGGCGCAGCGCGTCGGTGGTGGCGCGGACCGCGGGGACGTCCTGCTCGCGGTGCAGCGCTGCGGCGGCGAGCGGCCCCACGACGGACTCGACGCCGCCCACGGTGAAGCGGGCGGCGTCGAGGTCGGCGCGAAGCGCGTCGAGGAGACGCGGATCGGTGCGGGGCGCGGGGCGGGAGCTCATGCCCCCATCCTCCCGGTCAGCTGCAGTTCTTCGACACGTAGTCGGAGATCTTCTGGCCCGCGTCCTGCATCGTCGCGGCCTCCGACTGCAGGTCGGTGTCCTGGAGCGCCGAGGCGAAGGCGGTCGGGTCGGACGTGTCGACGCCGTCCACGGCCTGGCTGAAGTCGGCGAAGAACTTCTGCATGCTGCCCCAGGCTTCCTTGATCTCGTCGGGCGCCTGGACGTCCTTGATCTTGTCGTTGATCGTCGAGATGGCGTCGACGGCGGCCTTGGGGTCCGTGGGGTCGACGTCCGACAGCGCGTCGTCGAGCTCGAGGTTCTTGTCGAGCTTGCAGAAGTCGGCCTTGGAGCTCCCGCCGCCGGACCCGGAGTCGGACGAGCAGGCGGTGAGGGTCGGGGCCGCCAGCGCGAGGAGCGCGACGGGCAGGACGGCACGGGCCATGAGTTTTCTGGTCACGCCCTGATCGTTCCCTATGACAACGTTCGGGGTCCAGGCCGTCCACAGCCTTCACCCGGGGAGCGGTCCCCATCGACCGGACGCCCCGGAGAGTGGTACGCCGCCCGCCCCCGGAGAGCGGGGCGGGCGGCGTCCCGACGGCGGCGCAGGTCAGTCGACCGGCACGGCCGCGCAGTGCGTCGAGGCCCAGTCGTCGATGTTCTCGCCGGCCGTCTGCAGCTCCGTGAGGTCGTCCTGCGTGAGCCCGTTGGACGACATGGCCTTCGCGACGGCGTCGGGGTCGCTCGCGTCCACGGACTCGAGCGGCGTGGCGGCCGCGTCGAAGAACGACACGACGGTGTCCCAGTCGTCGGCGATCGCGGCCGGCGCCTCGACGGCGGCCAGGTCGTCGCGCGACCGGATGATGCCCTTGACCCACTCGGACGTGTCCATCGAGGACGGGTCCTGGAGCGCGTTCATCTCCGTCGTGAGGTCGGCGTCGGCCTGGCAGAACGCGCGGATCGTCGGGTCACCGGCGCCCTCGAGCGCGTCGCCGATCTCGTCGCTGTGCGTCGCGGCGACGGCGATCAGGATGCCGGCGATCACGGCCCAGACCGCGAGGAACCCGATCCCGAGGCCGAGGCCCCACGCGGCCATGGGGTTCTTGAAACCGGCCTTCTTCGACTTCGAGCGGGCCACGGCGCTCAGGATGACCCCGACGATCAGGGCGAGCGGGATGAAGAAGATGCAGCTGAGGATCAGCCCCGCGACGCCGAGCCCGCGGCCCGGGTCGATGCCGCCTGGCTGGCCGGGCTGCACCGGGGCGCCCGGATAGCCGGGCTGCGCGGGATACCCGGGCTGCGCGGGGTAGCCGGGCTGCGGCGCGTAGCCGGGCGCGACACCCGGCGTCTCGGCGCCCGCGTACGGCGGGGGCGTGGGCGCGGCGGCAGGGGTCCCCTCGGGCGCGGCTCCGCCGGACTGGGCGTAGGGGTCGGTGGGCGGCTGGGGGTCCTGCTGGGACATGCGGGCTCGTTCCTCGGGAAGCGCGGCGCCGTGCGGACGCACGACGGAACCCGATGATTCCCTGTGCGCAGGCTGCGCGTCCAGCAGCGCGGACGGGGAGTGCTCCCCGTCCGCCGCGCGCCCGTCAGGCGAGCGGGAGCACCTCGGCCACGACCGGGAAGTGGTCGCTCGCGCGCGCCAGGACGTCGAGGTCGACCCGGCGCGCGACGGCACCGAGCCGCGGGCCCGCGAGCACGACGTCCAGCCGCTTGCGCGGGCTCGTCGTGGAGAACGTGGGGCGCCCGTCGGCGGCGCCGGCGTCGGCGAGCCCGTGGTCGCCGAACGCCTCCCAGGCGGCGCCGCCCGGTTCCTCGTTGAGGTCCCCCGCGACGACGACGTCGCCCCAGCCGTCCGGCGACAGGCCGCTCACGGCGGCCTCGATGCGGGGCTGGTGGCGGGCCCGCTCGTCGACGTCGAGCGAGAGGTGCACGGAGGCGACCGTGACGTCGAACGCGGGAACGTCGTCGGCGGCGGGGAACCGGAGCCGCGCGACCGCGGCGCCCCGGAGCGTGGGGAACCAGTGGCTGCGGCGCACGACCCGCAGCGGGAGCCGCACCGCGCGCGCGCTCACGACCTCGACCCCGGGGCGCACGAGCAGGGCCGTCGTCCGCGCGCCCACGATCCCGCCGGGCACCGCGACCTTGAGCCCGGCGTCGCGGGCGAGCGCCTGGAGGCGGACGTTCGACGCCCACCACTTGGGCGGCTCCTGGAGCGCGACGACGTCGGCGTCCGTCGCCCGCAGGACCGTCACGACCGCGTGCCGGTCCTGCTTGAGCGAGCGCACGTTGTAGCTGAGGATCCGCACGTGCCCAGCCTACGGAGCGGGCACGGGGGCAGGCACTGCCTCGAGGAGCGCCGCGACGAACGCCACGCCGCGGCCGAGCGCGTCGACAGCGAGGTGCTCGTCGATGCCGTGGATCGACCCGCGCTGCTCGGACGTCATGTCGAACGGCGAGAACCGGTACACGTGCTCCGAGATGGCGCAGTAGTGCCGCGAGTCCGACGCACCGAGCTGCACGTACGGGGTGAGGACGGCGTCCGGGTACGACGCCGCGAGCGCGCCGCGCAGCAGGTCCCACTGCGGCCCCTCGGCGGGCGAGACGGGCGACGGGTCCTCGCCCGAGACGACGCGCAGCGTGACCGTCGGGTCGTCGACCACCCGGGTCAGGCGCGCGACGACGGTCGCCACGGTCTCGCCGGGAAGGATCCGGACGTTCGCGTTCGCACGGGCGGTCTGCGCGAGGACGTTCGCGCCCGGGCTTCCCTCGAGCTGGGTGATCGCGACGGTCGTCCGGACGAGCGCCGCGGGCTCGACGCCGAGCCGCGTGAACGCGCGCGCGACGACGGGTGCGAGCCGGTCGGCGTTCGCGAAGACGCGCCGCATCGGGCCGTCGGCGTGGCCGGCGAGCGTCGCGAGCAGCGCGCGGACCGGCGCGGAGAGCCGCGGTGGGAACGGGTGGTCGTCGATGCGCGCGATCGCGCGGGCCAGGCGCACCGTCGCGCCGTTCCGCGCGGGGGTCGAGGCATGGCCGCCCTCGTCGCGCGTGGACAGCTCGAGATCGAGGATGCCCTTCTCCGCGATCCCGACCACGGCCGTCGGGGCCGCGACGCCGGGCATCGCGCCCTGCACGACGGCGCCGCCCTCGTCGAGCACGAGCCACGGCGTCACGCCGCGCTCGCGGAGCCGGCGGACCGCCTCCCGTGCGCCGTCGCCCGCGGTCTCCTCGTTGTGCCCGAACGACAGGTACACGTCGCGCGGCGGGGCCCAGCCGGCGGCCACGAGCGCCTCGACGGCCTCGAGCACGACGACGAGCGACCCCTTGTCGTCGAGCGTCCCGCGGCCCCACACGACGCCGTCCCGCACGACCCCCGCGAACGGCGGGTGCGTCCAGCCCTCGGCCGGCGCCTCGACGTCGACGACGGGCACGGGCAGCCCCGGGACCGCGACGACGTCGTAGTGCGCCATGAGGACGACGGGCTCGCGCTCGCCCACGGCGCCGCCCGTCCCGCGCCACCGGAAGAGGAGGCTCTGCCCCTGGGGCGCCTCGCCGTCGCCGGAGGGGCGCGAGACCAGCTCGCGCTCGAGCACGCGGTGGGCGTGCGGGTAGAGGGCCTCGAGGAGCGCCACCAGCTCGGCGAAGCGGGCCGGGTCGACCTCCTCGGGGACGCGCGAGGAGATCGTCGGGACGCGGACGAGCGCGGACAGGCGCGCGGCGACGGCGTCGGCGGCGGGCAGGACAGGCGCTGCGGGCTCGGTCACGAGGTCGCTCCGGGGACGGGCAGGGTGGTGCCGGGACCGGCGACGGCGCCCGCTCCGGCGTCGTCGGCGGGACCGGCCGGGTCGGTGTCGCTGAACGCGAGGCGCGGGACGAACGCGAGCAGCACCGCGGACACGAGGGCGGTCAGGCCGCAGATCAGCCAGACGGCGTGGTAGCCGCCGAGGGACCCGGCTGTCCCCTCGCCGCCCGTGAGCGTCGCCGTCGTGCCGGTCACGAGGGCGAGAGCGAAGACCGCGGAGGCGAACGAGCCGCCGATGGTCTTCGTGGTGTTGGTGAGGCCGGTCGCGACGGCCGTGCGCTCGCGCGGTGCGGCCGCTGCCGCCGCCGCGGGCAGCGCCGCGACCAGGGCGCCCGAGCCGAGGCCCGCGACGACCATGTTGACGACGACCTGCGCGACCGTGTCGTGGAACGGGACGAAGAGCAGGTAGCCGACGGCGACCAGGAGCGCGGCGCCGATGAGCGTCCGGCGCGGGGTCAGGGCCGCGGAGACCCGGGCGAACAGGAGGGCGCCCACGAGGCACGAGATCACGTACCCGCCGATCAGGTACGACACGGTCGCGGCGTCCGCGCCGAGCCCGTAGCCGTAGTCGGCGCGGTCGGTGCGGGCGAACGTCGACAACGCGTCCTGGGCGCCGAGCACGCTGATCCCGAACAGGCCCGACGTCACGAGCACCGGCCACATCGACGCCCGGCGCATGACGCGGAGGTCGACGAGCGGGTCCTGCTGGCGGAGCTCCCAGCGGCCGAACGGCCACAGCAGCGCCAGCCCCACGGCCATGAGCGCCCAGACCCACCACACGTCGGGCCCCTCGACCCGCAGGTACATGAGCCCGGCGCTCACGCCGAGCAACGCGAGCGTCAGCAGCACGGCGCCGCCCGTGTCCACGCGGCCGCCGGCGACGTCCGGGCTCTCGGGCACCTTGAGCAGCACGACGACGAACGCCGCCGTCACAGCGAGCGCCGGCACGGACAGCGTGAGCCAGAGTCGGTCGCGGCCGAGCGCGTCGCCGAGCTGCCCGGCGAGCAGCGCGCCGACGATCGCGCCGGCCTGGAGCGCCGCGACGATCAGGCCGGTGGCGCGGCGCGTGAGCCCGCGAGCGTCGGCCTTGCCGCGTGCGCGGTGGTGGATGAGCGCGACCTCGAGCGGCAGCCACACCGTGTACGTGCCCATGAGGGTCCACGCGATCAGATAGGTCACGAACGACGGCGCGAACGCCACGCCCCACGCGGCGAGCGCGGTGACCGCCGTCGTCCACAGGAGGACGCGGCGGTAGCCGAGGACGTCGCCCGTCTTGGCGAGGACCGGCACGCACAGCCCGGAGAAGAGCAGCTGGGCGGCCTGGAACCAGTTCACGTCGGCGTCGTGGATGCCCAGGTGGCGGGCGACGTCGGTGAGCAGCGGCGTGTAGTAGCCCTGGATGATGCCGCTCGTCAGCTCGACGAACACGAGGAAGCCGACGATGCCGCCCAGCGCGGCGAGCCGGCTGCGTCGCTCGCCGGGCGCGCGGTCGCCCACGGGGTCGGGGGGCGCCACGGGCGCTGACCTCTCTGTCACGCGTGCAGAGTACCTGAGACCGTGGGTCCCGCTTTTCCCCGAGGCCGTGCTCGGCGCGTGCGCCCGCTAGGGTTCGCGCCGTGAGCCCGTCGACCCTGACCCGCCCCCGCGTGCTGCTGCGCGCGCTCGCCGCGGCCGTCGTCCTCGTGGCGTCCGGGCTCGCCGCCTCCCCGGCGCACGCCACTCCGCCCGCACGCGCGAGCGTGGCCGACGACCGGATCGACGACGCATCGTTCGTCGTGACCGTCGCGAAGGACGGCGGCGTCCACGTCGAGGCGACCGTCGACGTGCGCTACGCCGAGCCCGAGGACCTGCCGCACCTGTGGTGGCACGTGCCCACCTGGCAGTCCTGGGAGGGGAGCCACGACACGTACGCCGACTCGCTCGCGACCGTCCAGACGCTGTCGCACGTGAAGGGCACGGTCCGCCTCGGCGACGACGCCGGGACCACCCGGACGGTGCCCGTGGACGTCGACTCGATCGGCGGCGCCGACGACCTCGACGTCGTCTGGCCGGACTTCCTCGACGACCCGGTCCACGGCGCGACGTTCACCCTGTCGTACGACGTCGCGGGCGCCGTCCTCCCGGCGCAGGACGGCGGGACGGGCGCGGCGCTCTCGCTCCCCCTGGTCGACTCGTACACGACGCCGCAAGTCCGTCGGGCGGACGTCCGGGTCGTCGGTCCGCGCGGCCCGGTGTCGGGACTCACCTGCGGTGGCGTCACCGGCTACGACGACGACCGCGTCGACTGCGCCGCGGAGGGCGACGGCGTGCGCGCCGAGATCGGCGACAGCGGGCTCGTCGTCGGGGCGCCCGACGTCCCCGGCGTCACCCCCCAGCAGCCCACGCTCGCGTCCCGGTACGACGACACGATCGACCGCTTCAGCGCCGACTACACCGTCGGGGCCGACGGCTCGCTCGACGTCACCGAGACGATCGTCTACCGGTTCGGCCGCTACTCGAACCAGCACGGCATCGTCCGGTCCCTGGTGACGCGCGAGCCCTGGTCCACCTGGCGCGACCGCACCTACGGCCTCGACGTGCTGGGGGTGACGAGCCCGACCGACGCCGACACGACCGTGCACGAGTCGACGACCGGTGCCGAGCGGCTCCGGACGACGGACGTCCGCGTCGGGAGCGAGGACGCACGCGTCCGGACCCCGACCGCGACCTACGTGGTGCGCTACCGCGTCGAGGGCGCGATGCTGCGGCGCGACGGCCACGACGAGCTGTCCTGGGACGTCACCGGGCACATGTCGTCCACGCTGCACCGGGCCGTCGACGTGACCGTCCACCTCCCCGCCACGGCCGCCGGGGCGCGCTGCTGGGTCGGCGAGCCCGGCTCGACGGACGCCTGCGCCGATGCCGCGTCGTCCGGGACGACGGCGACCTTCCGGGCCGCGGACCTCGACGGCGGCGAGGGCCTCACGATCGACGTCACGATGCCGAGCGGCAGCGTCGCCGCGACCGGCCCGGACCTCGCGTTCCGCGCGCCGCCGCAGTGGCTCGCGGTGTACGCCGGTCTGCTCCTGGGCCTCGGTGCGCTGAGCCTGGTCGTGTCCGTCGTCGTCGCCGCGGTCTGGCGGCTGACGCACCGCGACGCGCGGGACGCGACGTCCGTGGCCGCCGTCGGACCGCGCAGCACTCCCCCGGACCTGCCGCTCCCGGTCGCGGCCACCGTCGTCGACGGCGTGATGTCGAGCCACGAGACCACGGGCGTCCTGCTCGCGCTCGCGGCGGCCGGGATCGTCGCGTTCGTGCCGGAGGGCGAGTCGTTCGGGCTGCGGGTCGTCCAGCCGGGCACGGGCCGCGACCGGTTCGAGCAGGTGGTCGTCGCCGCGCTCGAGAAGCACGTCACCCGGGCGATGGTCGACGACGCCCTCGAGGACGGGCTCGACGTCGAGCACGCGCTCGACGACGAGCCCGGCACGGCAGACGAGGCTTCGCCCGAGACCGCCGAGGCGCTGCGGGACCGTGAACGCCCGGTGCTCACCGGGACGACGCTCCGCGCCGCCCTCCACGACGCCGACCAGGCGTTGCGCAAGGCCGTCCGGAAGGACCTCGAGGAGCGGCAGAAGACTCCCGAGCGGGCGCTGTTCCGGCGCAAGGTGCGCATGCGCGCCGGCGACCCCGTGCGCTGGCCGTGGACCCTGCTCGCGCTGCCCGTCCCGGGTCTGTTCCCGGTCGTCGTGGTCGTGCGGTTCGTGCACGGGCTGCGCCCCACCGACCGGTCCGCGCTGGGCTCCCGGTCCGTCGACGAGACCCGCGCGTTCCGGCGGTTCCTCGTCGAGCTCGGGGCGTCGCGCGCCCCCGCGGCCGTCGCGGCGCCCGTGGCGTCCACGTCCGATGCCGGCGCGATGCCGGGGATGCTGTCGGGCGGCGAGCCCCGCCGGGGCGTGGGCCCGAGCTCCTGGAGCGGGTCGACGCGCGCGCCCGACGCGGGTCTCGACCCGCTCGCGACGCGGGACGACCTCTTCGGGACGCTCCTGCCGTGGGCCGCGGCGCTCGGCGTCGCCGACGCGTGGTACGAGCGGCTCGCGCCGCTCGTCCGCGATGGGAGCGTCACCGTGCCGGACGGGCTCGGCTGGAACCGCGGCTCCCAGGACTTCTGGTCGGGCTACTGGATCGCGCACACCACGGCGTCGGCCTCGGCCTGGACGCCCCCGTCGTCGGGCGGGAGCTCGTCCGGCACGGGGTACAGCGGCGGCAGCTCGTTCTCGGGCGGCGGCGGGTTCTCCGGCGGCGGAGGCGGGGGCGGCGGCACGTCGTCCTGGTGAGGGGCGCCACCGACCACGACGCTGGGCACCACCCCCGCCGCCGACCATGCGGTTATGTACCCACCCACGCCCGCCGCCGACCATGCGGTTATGTACCGATTCCGGGCCGGACATGGGGATATCCGCATGGTCGGCACCGCGGGCCGGTGCGTCACCGCATGGTCGGGAACGGCGGGGTAGGCGCAAACCCTGCGTCGTCGGGCCCGGGACGTCCCCGAGCCCGACGACGGCGCGTCACGGGACGCGCGTGACCTCCGGCTCGGCGTCGCGTGCGTCCTGCGCCTCGGCCTCGGCGAGCTCGGCGTCGTCGGCCTTGGACGCCCGCAGCCGCGACATGATGATCGCGCCGAACGCCACGATCGCCGCGACGCACGCGATGCCGATGCGGAGCACGTGGTTCGCGTCGTGGCCCGCGCTCAGCAGCACCACCGCGGGCGCGATGAGCAGCGACACGAGGTTCATGACCTTGATGAGCGGGTTGATCGCGGGGCCGGCGGTGTCCTTGAACGGGTCGCCGACGGTGTCGCCGATGACGGTCGCCGCGTGGGCCTCGGAGCCCTTGCCGCCGTGGTTGCCGTCCTCGACGATCTTCTTCGCGTTGTCCCAGGCGCCGCCCGAGTTCGCGAGGAACACGGCCATGAGCACGCCCGCCGCGATGGCACCGGCGAGGAAGCCGGCGAGCGGCCCGACGCCGAGCCCGAAGCCGACGGCGATCGGCGCGCACGCGGCGAGCAGACCGGGGGTCGCGAGCTCGCGCAGCGAGTCGCGCGTGCAGATGTCGACGACCTTGCCGTACTCGGGACGCTCGTCGAACGTCATGATCCCGGGGTGGTCGCGGAACTGCCGGCGCACCTCGTAGACGATCGCACCCGCGGCGCGGGTCACGGCGTCGATCGCGAGACCCGAGAACAGGAACACGGTCGCGGCGCCGAGGATCACCCCGACGAGCGTGACCGGCGAGATGATCTCGTAGCTGAGCATCGACGACACGATGCTGCCGAGGCCGCCCACGTCGACCTTGTCGTCGGCGAGCGCGCGCCCGACGGCGTCGGCGTACGAGCCGAAGAGCGCGGTCGCGGCGAGGACCGCGGTCGCGATCGCGATGCCCTTGGTGATCGCCTTGGTGGTGTTGCCGACGGCGTCGAGGTCCGTGAGGGTCTGGGCGGCGTCGTTGTCGTCGGCGGCCTCCGGGTTCTCCGAGTCCTCCCCGACGGCCATCTCGTAGATGCCCTGCGCGTTGTCGCTCACGGGCCCGAACGTGTCCATCGCGACGATGACGCCCACGGTCGTCAGGAGCCCGCAGCCCGCGAGCGCCACGAGGAACAGCGCGAGCCACACCGACCCGCCGGCGAGGAGGAACGCGGCGAGGATCGCGGCCGCGACGACGCCCGCCGTGTAGACGGCGGACTCGAACCCGACCCCGATGCCCGAGAGGACGACGGTCGCCGCGCCCGTCCGGGAGGTGGCGGCGACGTGGAGCGTGGGCTTCGACGTCGTGCCGGTGAAGTACCCGGTGAGCCACAGGATGACGCCCGCCAGCACGACGCCGACGACGACCGCCAGGCTCGCGACGATGCGCGGGTCCGCGGTCACGCCGGACAGGTCCGCGGTGCCGCCGAGGCCCTTGAAGGAGTCGGGCAGGTACACGAACGCGGCGATCGCGGCGAGGATCGCACCTACCAGGGCGGACGCGTAGAAGCCGCGGTAGATCGCGCGCAGCCCGTTCTCGGTGCCGCGCACGCGGGTGATGAGCACGCCGAGGACCGCGACGAACGCGCCCACCGCGGTGACGATGAGCGGGAAGACGAGGCCCTTCTCTCCCATGACGGCCTTGCCGAGGATGAGCGCGGCGACCAGGGTCACGGCGTACGACTCGAAGAGGTCGGCGGCCATGCCCGCGCAGTCGCCGACGTTGTCGCCCACGTTGTCGGCGATGGTCGCTGCGTTGCGGGGGTCGTCCTCGGGGATGCCCTGCTCGACCTTGCCGACGAGGTCGGCGCCGACGTCCGCGGCCTTGGTGAAGATGCCGCCGCCGACGCGCATGAACATCGCGAGCAGCGCGGCCCCGAACCCGAAGCCCTCGAGGACGCTCGGCGCGTCGCCCTGGAAGATCAGCACGACGACCGCCGCGCCGAGCAGGCCGAGGCCCACCACCGACATCCCGACGACGCCGCCCGTGCGGAACGCGATGCGCGCGCCCTCGGTGCGGCCGTCGGGCCGGGTGGCCGCAGCCGCGACGCGCAGGTTGGCGCGGGTCGCGAGCCACATGCCGAGGTAGCCGATCGCGGCGGAGAAGCACGCGCCGAACAGGAACGCGACGGACCGCCCGACGCGGATGCCCGCGTCGCCCGGGAGCAGGAAAAGGAGACCGAAGACGACGACGGCGAAGATCGCGAGGGTGCGGAACTGCCGGCTGAGGTAGGCGCTCGCGCCTTCCTGGACCGCCTGCGCGATCTCCTGCATCTTGGCGGTGCCCTCGGACGCCGCCAGGACCTGTCTGCGCAAGGTGTACGCGACGGCGAGCGACGCCAGCGCGATCACCCCGATCACGACGACGATCGTGACGCTGGAAGAACCCAGATCGAGCATCCGTCCTCCTCGACGAAAGCTGAGAAGCGGCGGGCTTCGCTGCCCCCGCACGTGGGCCGAGTGTACGCAGATCGGTAGGAGGGGTAACAGAGGCAGCCCGGGAATCCGCCCCGGCGCGGCACGGTTCGCGCCCCGGAGGCCCCTACACTTCCGGGAGTCGCGCGGCCGGACGTCGAGGGGGAGCACGTGGCGCAGTGGGAGGACGACCTGCGGGCCGTCGTCGAGCACCGGGGCGCCGCGCTGCTGTGGCACGCGCACCGGCTCGTCGATCCCGTCACCGTGGCCGTCACGCTCGAGGAGGCTCCGGAGGACGCCCCCGACGCCGCGCTGGAGCTCGCGGTCGACGCCCTCGTGACGACCTTCCGGCACGCCGCGCGACGGGGCCGCGACGCGGGCGGCCACGGGTCGGTCCGGCTCGTCACCGACGACGACCTCGACGCGCTCGAGCAGTCCGTCCGCGCCGCCCAGGACCGCCTCGCGCCCCCACGTCCGGCGACCTTCGTCCGTCGCGTCGAGCCGCTCACCCCGCCCGACGACGGCCCCTCCGACGATCTCACGGCTCGCCTCCCCGAGGTGGTCGCCCGGGTCCGGGAAGCCCGCCGCGGCGCGCGACGACGAACCTGGGTCGTGGGCGCGGCCGCCGTCGTCGTGGTCGCGGTCGCCGCCTCCGCGGTCGCCGGCTGGCCGTGGAAGAGCGCCGCCGCGGACCCGGAACCCACCGTCCCCGCCTACGCCGGTGCGTGCGGGACGACCCTCCCGACGGGCCCCTCGCTGCTGCCGGTGTCGCTCACGGACGACGAGTCCGAGGACCGTGCGATCCTCGCCGGCTCCCCCTGGTTCGCCCAGTACACCGGCGACGCGTCGGCACTGAGCACCGACGAGCTCGCGACCCTCGACTCCATGACTCCCGAGCTCGTGCTCGTGAAGGACGGGAACGTCGTCGCGCTCGGCGTCGACACGGGTCAGGTCCAGTACATGGCCCCCGACGGGTCCATGTCGACGGAGCGGTCCTGGCCGGGAGTCGCCGAGGCGGGAGTCGCGAGCGACGCCGGCGACGTGACCCGGTACGCCGACTACGTGGCGGATGACCCGGGCACTGCCATGTTCTCCGTCCGGTTCGAGTCGTGCACCGGCGGCACGGTGCCGGCCGGGGAGTACCGGGCCTATCTCTTCGGGACGACCGACGACCGGTCGGCGCACGTGCTCTCCGACGCGGCCCCCGTGACCGTCCTGCCTGCGACCCCTGCCGGGTACCAGCCGCGCTGGCTCGAGGGCTCGGCGCTCGCGTGCGGCGAGACGGTCGACGAGTTCCTGATCCGCGTCGGTCCGCACCCGTTCATCGACCTGGACACCGTCGGGGTCGTCATCCACGACGACGGGCTCACCTACCCCTTGAAGAACTCCGTCGAGACGGCCCGGACCGACGTCCTCCCGAAGCGGGCCGCGCTCGCCTGGGTGCAGCACGACCGGATCGTCGGCGTCGGTCCCGACGAACGCGGAACCGCGCCGCGCACCGTGGAGCCCGGGAAGACGGTCACCCTCTCCGCCCGTCCGTGGGACACGACCGACTACTGCGCGACCGGCGCCGTAGCCTCGAAGCCCCTCAAGCCTGGGACCTATCGGGTGCTCGCCTACGCCCGTGTCCCCGCCCACGACCCCGCCGACCCGGACACGTGGATCCTGCAGGGCTCGGGGCCGGACGCCGTCGTCGTGCACGACGACGGCTCGGTGACCATGAAGTAGACCGACAGGCTCGTGACCGAACTGCCGGGTTGACTGAACGATTTATCCATTGCGACATCGACACAGGGGGGCGCATGGCGCAGTGGGAGGACGACCTGCGGGCCGTCGTCGAGCACCGGGGGGCGGCTCTGGTGGCGCGGGCGGAAACGCTTGTGCTGCACGACGAGGGCGCGGACCGCGCGGTCGGTCTCACGGTCGACGCGCTCGTCGCGGCCTTCCGGCGCGGCGGCCGGCGGACGACCGGCGAGCACGGCAGCATCCGTCTGGTCGACGACGACGAGCTCGACGCGCTGGCGGCGCAGGTCGGGCGCGAGCAGGACCGGCTCGCCCGGGCCTCCCGCGCCGGCGAGGCTCGCCGCGACCCGGCGCGTCCACCGGCTCCGTCGCCCGACGACGGCCCCTCCGACCAGCTCACGGCTCACCTCCCCGACGTGGTCGCCCGGGTCCGGGCGGCCCGGCGACGCGGGCGGCGACAAGGACTCGTCGCGTCCGCCGCGGTCGTCGTCGTGGCCGCCCTCGCGACGACGGCCTTCACCGCGTGGCCGTGGGGCCGGTCGTCTCCCGAACCCACGCCGTCGGACACCCCGTACGCCGGAGCGTGCGGCTCGACCCTCCCCACCGGACGATCGCTCGCGCCCGTCACGTACGACAGGTCTGCCAGCATCACCGGGAGCACGGTCGCTGCCGACGGATGGTGGGCGCCTGCCTACCTCGGTGGCCTGACGGAGCCCACCTCCGACGAGCTCGACCTGCTCGACCTGCTCGACAGCCTCACTCCCGAGGTCGTGCTCGCGCGCGGCGGCATGATCGTCGCGCTCGGCGTCGATGTGCGCGAGGTCGCCGGGGACGGCTGGACCAGCGAGGCGCGGCCGACGTTGGCCGACCTGACGCCGGACTCGCCGCTCTACGTCCCTGTCCGGTTCACGGCCTGCGACGGTGGCGCCGTCGAGCCCGGCACCTACCAGGCCTACCTCTTCGCGACCACGGACGACCGGCGGACACATGTCCTCTCGGACCCGACGGCCCTCACCGTCCTCTCGACCACGCCGGACGGTTACCAACCGAGCTGGCTCACGGGGTCAGCGCTCGCGTGCGGCGAGAGCGCGGACGACTTCGTCGTCCGCGCATGGGCCCACCCGGTGGACCAGCTCGACCAGACCGGGAGCAGCCTGGACGACGACGGCGAGGTCATCACCCTCCGGAACAACGGCACGGAACCACGGAAGGTGATGGTGCCGAGAGGCGCCGTGGCGTGGGTGAAGGACGGTCGGATCGTCGGGGTCGGGCCGGACGAGCGCGCCGCCACCCAGACGACCGTCGGCCGTGGCAAGCGGGTCGAGGTCCCCGTACGCCCCTGGGACACGACGGACTACTGCGCCCCGACGGCCGACGGCGAGCCCGGACCGCTCCCCGCGGGCACCTACCAGACGATCGTCTACGCCCGGATCCCCGCCGGCGACCCCTCCCAGCCCGACCGCTGGATCCTCGAGGACGACCGCCGCTACGACGTCCTCGTCCACGACGACGGCAGCGCCGGCTACGACGACGCCGCCGGCACCGCGGCGCTCGCGCTGGCGACGAAGGGCTACCAGCCGTCGTGGGTCCGCGGCGGCCCTCTCACCTGCGGGATGACCGACGAGGAGTTCCAGCTCGCCGGCACCGAGAACGCGGCGGCCGGGATCGACGGCACCTTCGGCGTGGACGAGGAGGGGTGGACCGGCTCGCTGCTCACCGGGCCGGGCGGAAGGATGACCACCGTCACGACCCCCCGCGGGGCCGGTCTCGCGTGGTTCACGGACTTCCGGGGCAGCAGTTCGAACCGGCTCGTCTCGCTCGGCTCGGACCCGGGGCCCGGCCGGCGGACGACCCTCGACGGGGACGCCGAGCAGAGGGCGATGCTCGACTCCACCGACTCGTGCGCACCGGGCGCTCGCGGGAGGTTCACAAAGCACCTCCCGGCCGGGAACTACCTGGTCGCGCACTACACGTGGGTCCGGAAGTCCGGGGGCGAGCGCCAGTGGCTGGTCGACGGGGGGATGCAGGGCGTCTCCGTCGGCGAGGACGGCTCGGTCGCGAGCCGCTGAGAAAGACCGACCCCAACGATCCGGTACGGTCACGCGTCACCTGTCATGACGACGTCGGAGCGCGCGCACACGCGCCGCACGAGCCGCCACGCAGGCATCGAAGGGGACGCATGAGAAGTTGGGAGTCGGAGCTCGCCGGCCTGGTCGAGCACCGGGGGGCCGCGCTGGTGCGGTACGCGACGATGCTGTGCGGCAACCCGCGGGACGCGGAGGACCTCGTCCAGGACGCCGTCGTCAAGGTGTTCTCGCGGCTGCGCGGACCTGCGGGCCGGACCTCGACGCACGGCGAGCCCGGGTCGGTCACCCTCGTCACCGACGCCGCGCTGACGAACCTCGAGGGGTACGTCCGCCGCGCGATCCTCACCGGCTACCTCGACACCTACCGCCGACGACGTCGCTGGGCCGGGATCCGGCACCTGTCCGCCCGGCCGGACCACGTCGTCGGGCCCGAGGACGGCGTGGGCGACCGCGCCGACGTGACCGCCGCCCTGGCCGCGCTGACGCCGACGCAGCGCGCGTGCGTCGTCCTGCGCTACTACTCCGACCTCACGGTGCCGCAGATCGCCGCGGACCTCGGCTGCGCCGAGGGCACCGTCAAGCGCCACCTCCACGACGCCAACGCGACGCTCCGCGGACGGCTCGGCGTGCTCGACGACGACCCACCACCACCGCACCGCCCTGCCGTCTCCAAGCAGCCCGAAGGGAGCGCCCGATGACCCCGCACGACCTCGACCCCGGCCGGGTCGACCTCTCCGCACGGCTCCGACGCCTCGGCGCGACGGACGACGTCGCCGACGGCCCGCTCGCGGGCGTCACCGCGCTGACGGAGCGCGTCCGTCGCAGGCGCCGGAACCGGGCCTTCGGTTCCGGGGCGGCCGTCGCGTCGGTGGTGGCCGCGGCTCTCGTGCTCGTCCCGGGGTCGCCCGCGTCGCTGCTGGACCGGTCGACGCCGCAGCCCGCCGCGACCACCGACGTGGGCATAGGCGGGCTGTGTGGGCTCGCGCTGACCCCGGAGTACTCCGCAGTCGGATCGGCACCTCTCGGCATCACCGTGTCCGGGCAGCGCTCGACGGTGACCGCCGACGAGACCTGGTCGGCCGACATCACCCACGGGCTCCTTGCCGGCAACGACCCGAGCGCGTTCCCGGAGACGCTGACCTGGGACGACACGGAGCTTGCGCTCGTCGCCACGCAGGGCGCCGACGCGGGCCACGTCGTCGGGATCGGGAGCGTGCCGCTCCAGCGAGGAGGCAGCTTCGACACCTCCGACGGGACCGCGGGCACGCGAGCGCACAACGCGACCAAGCTCGTCGGCTGCGACGGCGAGCTCCTGCCGGCCGGCCAGTACCGCGCGATCGTCGTCGACATGGTCGACCCGGCGCGAGCGGCGGCGAAGGGTCTGGCCGGGATGAAGGGCGTCGAGCGGACGTCCGCGGCGCTCCCCCTGACGGTCCGCCAGCCGAACTCGACCCCTGCGGGCACCACGCGCCCCGCCTGGCTCGACGGTACCTCGCTCTCCTGCGGGATGACCGACGACGAGCTATTCCGGGCGATGCCCGACCCGGTCGACTTCGCCGTCGACATGACGGCCTGGTCCGGGAGCCGACCTGCCGCGGACCCCGCGCCCCAGGGTCTGCGCCTGCACGACGTCGGCCCCGACACGGCCCCCCTCACGGTCGGGAAGCACCCCGTGCTCGCCTGGCTGGACGCCACGACCCACAAGGTCGTGAACTTCGGCGCGGACGAGCTCGCGACGACGCGCACGCTGTCGGTCGCGAGCGGCGAGACGCTCGACTACATGACGACGGGGTACGACACCACGGACTACTGCGCGCCGTCGCCGGACGGCACGTACTCCAGCCGGATCCCGCCCGGCCGGTACGACGTGGTCGTCTACACCCGGGTCCCGGAGGGCACGCTCGACGGCAGCGTCGCCTTCCTCTACCGCCCCGGCTTCTCGGTCCGCGTCCGCAACGACGGCACGGTGACGACGCACCTCGGGTCCGAGGGCGACGCTGCTCCCGCGGTCGCGCTGGCGAAGAACGGGCACCAGCCCACCTGGCTCAAAGGCAGCGGGCTCACGTGCGGCATGATCGAGTCCTCCTACGACGCCCAGTCCTGGCCCGGCGTTCCCGCGACGTTCTCGACCTTCTTCGCGCCGGCTCAGGGTCGGACGGGCGGTGAGCTGACGGCGACCACCGCCGGGGGCACGGTCCGTCTGCGGCTGCCGCAGCACGTCGGCGTCGCGTGGTTCAGCACGACCTCCGACGGTCAGCCGTACAAGCTCGTCTCGTTCGGTGCCGACCCCGGGACCAGCCGGACGACGACCGTCGGCAAGGACGGCCTGCGGCTCTACGGGTCGGTCGACGCTCCGGACAGCTGCGCACCCGACGCGCACGGCCGCTACACGCAGCGCCTTCCGGCCGGTGACTACTGGCTCGCGCTGTACGTCCCCTTCGCCTCGAGCGGCGGTCACGTCGTCCTGACGAACAGCGGCGAGATGGGGGTCACCGTCGATTCCGACGGGCGCGTCACCGAGCGGTGAGCCGCGCCCATCACCCGCTGCTGCCGTGCCGAGCGCCTGCGCCCTCACTACGCTCGGAGGAGACGGACCGTCCGGTGAACCGCCGGGCGGTCCGCATCGTCGGACGACGGGGACGCTGTGCCGCGTCCCGCAGGTCCGGACGGTCGTGGAGGCGCGATGGCGCAGTGGCAGGACGAGCTGCGACGGCTCGCGGAGGAGCGCTCCGGCGCGCTGCTCGACGCCGCCCACGGCGACGTGCCCGCGCTGGAGGACGCGCTCGTCGAGGTCTTCACGACGGCGAACCCGCGTCCCCGCAGCGGCTCCCGCGAGCGTCCGCCGCGCCGGGGCCGGCGTGGGTCGGAGACGCAGGTCGAGCTCGACGTCGACGACCTCGACGAGCCGTTCGCCCTGGTCGAGGCGGCCCTGGCGCGGGCGGCCGACCGCCGCCCACCGGCTCCCCTGCGGCCGACGCCTGCGCCGTCGTCCGACGCGCCGTTGTCGGACGCGCCGTCGTCGGACGGAGCACCACCGCCCCCCGCGCCACCGCCGAACCCCCGGACCGCGGCCCCGGACGTGGCGGCGGTGGAGGCGCGGGTGCGGCGCGCGCGGAACCGCCGGGCGGTCGGCGGCTGGGTCGCGACCGGGGTCGCGGCGGCCGCGGCGGTGGGTCTCGTGGTCGCGGTGGCGGCCGGCACGTCGGGTGCGCCCACGGAACCGCCGGACGGCGTGCGGACCGCGGAGCCGGTCGCGGCCGCGCCGTGCGGGACGGCGCCGGGCGACGGCGCGGACCCCGACGCGACGGCGGGCACGCTCGCCGTGAGCCTCACGAGCCAGACGACCGTCCTCACGCCGGACGCGGACTGGGTGGGCGTCGTGACCGCGGGTGTCCTCGAACGCGAGAAGGCGCGCGTCGATCTGGGCCCGCTCACGCCCTGGCCGCTGCTCGTCCGTGACGGGAAGGTCGTCGCGACGGCGACCGCTGTCGGGAGCCCGCTCGCCGAGGGGCCGTCGTTCGCGGCGACCTCGTTCGCCGCGTGCCCGGGCGCGGCGGTCGAGCCCGGAACGTACGCCGTCGTCGTGGACCAGCCGGTGCGCGTGGGCGACGCCGAGTACCGCGTCCTCAGCAACGCGGTGCCCGTGCGGGTCGTCACGGCCCGGCCCGCGGGGTACCGGCCCGCGTGGCTCGACGGGAGCCCGCTCGCGTGCGGCTCGACGCTGGACGAGATCGGCGCCAGGGCCGACGGCGCGACCCCCGCGCAGCTCCTGCTCGACGGCACCTCCGTCGACGCCACGGGCTTGACGTGGGAGTTCCGCAACCCCGGCGCGAACACCGTGACCTACTGGGGGAACCGGGAGCTGGGGCTGATCTGGGTGCTGGACGGCGTCGTGCGGTCCGTCGGGCACGACCTGTCGGCGAGCGACGGGCGGACGAAGGTCCCGGGCCAGACGACCCTGCGGCTGTCGGGACGCTGGGACACGACCGACTACTGCGCGCCCGGCGGCGACGGTCACAGCTACCCGCACCGCCTGCCCGCAGGCCGGTACCAGGTGTACGCGTACGCGCGGGTCACGCCGCCGAGCTCCAGCGCCGGCGGAGCCGCATGGTTCGTCCAGACGACGGACCCGACGTTCGTCCGGGTGGGCGCCGACGGCGCGGTGCTGGGGAGGTGACCGTGCCCGACGACGCGGCTTGGCGCGACGACCTGCGCTCCCTCCTCGACCAGCGGTGGGAGCGGCTGGCCGCGCTCGCGGGGAGGCGCACGCCCGATCCCCGCGACGCGGACCCGGAGGCCTACGGCGCTCTCGTCGCGGCGCTCGTCCGCGTGTTCACCGCGCACCACCCCGCGTCGGAGGCCCCCGGCGCGGTCCGGGGCTCGCAGGCGGTCGTGGTGGTCGACGACGACGCCGTCCTCGACGACCTCGAGCGTGCCGTCGGCGACGCCTTGGCGCGGGCGGGGAGGGTCCCGGACACGGACTCGCTCCCCGCGCCCCGACCGGCGGCGGACCCGCTCGACGAGCTTCGACCGGCCGGGCCCACCAGCGACGCCACGGACCGGTGGGACGCGCCGCCGCCCGTGCTCGCGGCCGTCGAGACACGGGTCGCCTCCGCGCGGCGCACCCGGACGGGCCGGCGCCGGGTCGTCGGCGCCGTGTCGGCCGGGATCGGTGCGTTCCTCGTCGCCGGGGTCCTGTGGAGCGCCGGGTACGGGCCGGGGCACGGGTCCCCCGCCCCGACGGCGACCGTCGCCGAGGACGAGTCGGGCTTCGCGCTGCCGATGTACCCGCGCTGGACCCCGGTCGGGTGCAGGACCGAGCTGGCCGTCCGCAGCTCCGGCACCGGGGCGCTCGCGCTGCACGTGCGCGGCGGGACGTCACGCATCGGCCCCGCCGACACCTGGACGGGCCGGGTGTCGGTCGACACGAACGACATGATCCGGTCCCACGCAGTCCTCGCGGGACCGGTGCAGGTCGTCCTCGTCGACGTCCACGGCACGCCGGTCGCGGCCGTCGGCGTGGGCGACGTCCCCCGGATCGACCTGAGCACGCGGCCCGCCGTGCAGGCGGCGGTCCGGCTCACCGCGTGCAACGGGAGCCGGCCGCTCGACCCCGGCACGTACGACCTGGTCGCCGTCCAGCACTACCAGGACCGGTCCGACGGACCGTACGGGCCGATCCTGACCGCGACCAGCGCGCCCGTCCGGCTCGCGGTGGCTCGTGCGGCCTCGCCGAGCGTCGACGCCGGCGCCGAGCAGCCGCCGTGGCTGATCGGCACGCCGCTCGTGTGCGGCATGACGACGGACGCCCTCGTCGGGCTGCCCGGCTACTTCCCGCAGTACCTCGACGTGCTCGCGCCGCCCCGCGACGGACCTCCGGGCCTCGTCGTCCGCAACGCGGCGGGCGGGCCGGCGCCGATCACGACGGGGCGCCAGGTCGCGCTCGCGTGGGTCCGCCACGGGCGCGTCGTGAGCGTCGGCCCGGACGTGCTCGCCGACCCGGCGACGCGGGTCGTGCCGGTGGGTGGCCAGGCTCTCCTCCCCGCCGCGCTCGACACGACCGACCGGTGCCGGCCGAGCGGCGACGGGTCCTACCCCCGCCGGCTGGCCGCGGGCACCTACCTCGCGTACCCGTACGCGCAGGTCGTCGCCGACCGGAGCACGCTCGCGCGCGCGGCGTCGGACGGCGCCCCGACCCCCACGCTCGGGTGGCTCGTCGGCGAGCCGCGGCGCGTCGTCGTCGGGGCGGACGGTTCGGCCCACCCGGCACAGTGAGCGCACCTGCCACTCGTCCCACCCGTGAGCGCCCGGATGAAGTCACTGAACAGTGGTTTTTAGCGAGGGCGTCGCCGCTGTCGTCGTCACGCGGTACGACCGGGCACTGGGCGAGCCCTGGCTGGCCCGGATCCACCAGGAGGACGCCAGCCAGGCTCTCGGGGTGCCCCCGGCGCGCAAGTACCAGAACGAGGGCGGTCCGAGCGCGACCGATATCGCCCGGCTCCTGCGAGCCGCTCTGCCCGCCGCAGACGTCGAGACCGGGATCTGGCGACTCTTCGACGCCATGGCACTGAACTGGCTGATCGGTGGCACGGACGCCCACGCCAAGAACTACTCGCTGCTCCTCGCGGGCAACCAGGTGGCTCTGGCGCCCCTGTACGACGTGGCATCGACGCTGCCCTACGACTGGGCTGCGGAGCGCAAACTCCGCCTCGCGATGAAGTTCGGCGCCGACTACCAGCTTGTCGGCCGGACGCCCTCGATCTGGGACAAGCTCGCGAAGGAATTCGCCCTCCCTGCCGAGCGGCTGCGCGCCCGGGCAGCCGACCTCATGGACGCTCTGCCTCTCGCGTTCGACCTCGCCGTACTCGACGACGACGTCGCAGCCCTCGGCAGCCCCCTCCCCCGACGCCTCGCGGACGCCGTCGCCCAGCGCATCGAGAAGGACTGCAGGCTCGCGCTCGGCTAGGCGGTCGTCGACTCCCGCATGCCGAACCGGGATGCGAGACTCGACGCGTGCCCGACAGCCCCGCCCCCGCCACCCTGAGCCCCGACACCACCGCCCACCTCGACGACCTCGCCGCGTTCGTCGGTGCCGCGCCGTCGTCGTACCACGCCGCCGAGGAGGTGGCCTGCCGCGCCGAGGCCGCCGGGTTCACGCGGCTCGCGGAGACGGACGCGTGGCCGGACCCGGCCGCGGGCGGACGCTACGTCGTCGTGCGGGACGGGGCCGCGATCGCCTGGACCGTGCCCGCGGGTGCGACGTCCACCACACCCGTCACCGTGATCGGCACGCACACCGACTCCCCCGGCTTCAAGCTCAAGCCCCGCCCCACCACCGGGGCGCACGGCTGGCTGCAGGCCGGCGTCGAGGTGTACGGCGGGCCGCTGCTCAACTCGTGGCTCGACCGGGAGCTCGAGCTCGCAGGCCGCGTCGCCGTGCGCGGCGAAGACGGGTCGGTGGCCGAGCACCTCGTCCGGACCGGCCCGATGCTGCGGATCCCGCAGCTCGCGATCCACCTGGACCGCGCCGTCAACGACGGCCTCGCGCTCGACAAGCAGCGCCACACCCAGCCCGTGTGGGGCCTCGCGACGTCCGGTGTCCCCGGTGCCGACCCGGAGGCCGACGTCGTCGCGACGCTCGCCGAGGCCGCGGGCGTGGCGCCGGACGCGGTCGACGGGTTCGACGTCGTCGTCGCGGACACGCAGCCGCCGCGCCGGTTCGGGGCGCGCGGCGCCCTCTTCGCGTCCGGGCGCCTCGACAACCTGCTCTCCACGCACGCCGCGCTCGCCGCGCTGCTCTCCTCCGCCGACGACGCCGGGCAAGACGCGCCCGCGCGCATCCGGATGGTCGCGGCGTTCGACCACGAGGAGCTCGGGTCGGAGTCGCGGTCCGGCGCGGCGGGGCCGTTCCTCGCGGACGTCCTCGACCGCGTCTACGCAGGGCTCGGCGCGACCGCCGAGGACCGGCACCGCGCGATCGCCGCCTCGTGGTGCGTCTCGAGCGACGTCGGGCACGCGGTGCACCCCAACTACCCGGAGCGCCACGACCCCGCCAACCACCCGGTCGCGGGCGGCGGGCCGATCCTCAAGCTCAACGCCAACCAGCGGTACGCGTCGGACGCGACGGGCTCGGCGCTGTGGCAGGCCGCGTGCCGGACCGCCGGCGTGCCGAGCCAGGCCTTCGTGTCGAACAACGCGGTGCCCTGCGGGTCGACGATCGGCCCGATCACCGCGACCCGGCTCGGGATCCGCACCGTCGACGTGGGCGCGGCGATCCTGTCGATGCACTCGGCGCGCGAGCTGTGCGCCGCGGTCGACCCCTGGTACCTGAGCCGCGCGATGCGCGCGGCGCTCGACGTCACGACGGTCTGAGACCTCACTGCCGCCCCGAATGCCCTCGCGGGCGCGCGCCCGGCGCGCGTAGCGTCGACGAGATGGAGCTCCGTCTCGTCGCCGTCCAGCTCGACGCGCTCGACCCGGCCGTGCCCGCCGCGTTCTGGGCGGGGCTGCTCGGGCGCGCGGCCGTCGTCGAGCCCGGGAGCGTCCTGCTGCCCGGCGACGCGACGCAGGTCGGGCTCCGGTTCGTTCGGAGCGCCGCGCCGAAGGTCGCACAGAACCCCGTCCACCTCCACCTGACGAGCACGACCCTCGCGGACCAGCAGGCGACGGTCGACCGGGCGCTCGCGCTGGGCGGGAGGCACGTCGACGTGGGCCAGCGGCCCGAGGAGACGCACGTCGTCCTCGGAGATCCCGGCGGCAACGAGCTGTGCGTCATCGAGCCGGGGAACACCTACCTCGCGGGCACGGGCTTCCTCGGCGAGGTCACCTGCCGCGGGACGCGCGCCGTCGGGCTGTTCTGGAGCGCGGCGCTCGGGTGGCCGCTCGTGTGGGACCGCGACGAGGAGACGGCCGTCCAGTCCCCCGACGGCGGCACCAAGGTCTCGTGGGGCGGCGAGCCCGTCGACCCCGACGCCCCGCCGCAGCGGCAGCGTCTCGAGCTCGCCACGACGGACGACCTCGCGGGCGTCGTCGACCGGCTCGTCGCGCTCGGCGCGACCCGCGTCGGCGGTGACGCCGGGCCCGGCACCGCGACCCTCGCCGACCCCGACGGCCAGGTGTTCCGGCTTCACCGCGGGTGACCGGCCGGACCGGCGCAGCGGAGGGTCCCGCGCCCCCGCACCGAGGGGTCGCGCGCCTGCGGGCGGTCCTACGACGGCCGGTCTAGGGTCGCGTCATGACCCTGGACCTCGAGGCGATCTACACCGACCTCCACCGCCACCCCGAGCTCTCGTACGCCGAGCACCGCACCGCCGGCCTCGTGGCCGACCACCTCACCGCGCTCGGGCTCGACGTGCGCACCGGGGTCGGGAGGACGGGCGTCGTCGGGATCCTCGCGAACGGCGAAGGACCCACCGTCCTGCTCCGCGCCGACATGGACGCCCTGCCCGTCCAGGAGGAGACCGGCCTCCCCTACGCGAGCACGGCCCGCGGCACCGACCCCGACGGAAACGACGTCCCCGTGATGCACGCGTGCGGACACGACGTGCACGTGACCTGCCTCCTGGGCGCGGTCGACGCGCTCGTAGCAGACCGCGGGTCGTGGTCGGGAACCGTCGTCGCGGTGTTCCAGCCTGCCGAGGAGCTCGGCACGGGCGCCCAGGCGATGGTCGACGACGGGCTCTACGAGCACGCGCCCCGGCCCGACGTCGTCCTCGGGCAGCACGTCTCCCCGCTCCCGGCCGGGGTCCTCGGGCTGCGCTCGGGGCCGGCGTTCGCGGGCGCGGACGCCGTCCGCGTGCAGATCGTCGGCCGCGGCGGGCACGGGTCCCGGCCCGAGACGACCGTCGACCCCGTCGTCCTCGCGGCGTCGATCATCATGCGGCTGCAGACCGTCGTCGCACGCGAGATCGCCGCGACGGACACCGCCGTGCTGACCGTCGGGACGGTCCACGCGGGCACCAAGGAGAACATCATCCCGGACGAGGCAACCCTCGGGCTCAGCGTCCGGAGCTACACGCCGGAGGTCCGCGAACGGCTCCTCGGCGCGATTCGGCGGATCACCGCTGGGGAGGCTGCCGCGGCAGGCGCACCCGCCGCCCCCGAGGTCACGATCGGCTACTCGTTCCCGGCGCTCGTCAACGAGCCGTCCGCGACCGATCGCACCCGCGCCGCGTTCCACGCCGCGTTCGGCGCCCCGACCGTGACCGACCCCGGCCTCGTCACGGGCAGCGAGGACGTCCCGGCACTCGCCACCGCCGCCGGCGTCCCGCTCGTGTACTGGTTGCTCGGCAGCCAGGACCCACAGCGCTTCGCCGCGGCCCTCGCCGCCGGGACGCTCGACAGCGACATCCCCTCCAACCACTCCCCGCACTTCGCGCCGCAGCTCCACCCGACCCTCGAGCACGGGGTCGAGGCGCTCGTCGTCGCCGCGAAGGAGTGGCTGGGCTGACGGCGGCCGCGTAGCGACACCCAGCGCCACCGCCCCGGGTTCGAGCCCGGCGTGTCTCCCCTGACACGCTGAACCGGAGGTCCGGCCGCCCGTGAGCGCGAGCTGTGGCGCTGGGTGTCGCGACGGGCTCGCGTAGGGTCGGACGCATGCCCGACGGCGCCCCCAGCCCCCTGCTCGACGTGCTCCTCGGCGGGGGTCGCCGCGCCGAGTCGGTGCGGCACGTCGAGGTGCTGCCGGCGCGCGAGGGCGTGCGCGCCGACTGGCCGTCGTGGGCGGACCCCCAGCTCGTCGCGGGCTACCGGGAGCTGGGCGTCGAGCGGCCGTGGGCGCACCAGGCGACCGCCGCCGAGGCCCTGCACGAGCGGCGGCACGTGGCGCTCGCGACGTCGACCGGGTCGGGGAAGTCGCTCGCGTTCTGGCTGCCCGCGCTGACCGCGGTACGCGAGGACGCCCGCGACCGGGCGGCCGCATCGGTGCTGGAGGCCGGGCGGATCGAGACCGCCGCCCGCCGCGGGTCGGTGCTCTACCTCTGCCCGACCAAGGCGCTCGCCGCCGACCAGCTGTCCGCGCTCGAGCGGGTCCTCGACGCGTCCCGCCGTGCCGGAGGCGGGACGAAGGTCGACCTGCGCGTCGCCACGTGCGACGGCGACACCGGCTTCGAGGAGCGGCAGTGGGTGCGCGACCACGCCGACGTCGTGCTCACCAACCCCGACTTCCTGCACTTCGCGCTCCTCCCCGACCACAAGCGGTGGGCGCGCCTGCTCCGGAGCCTGCGGTACGTCGTCGTCGACGAGGGGCACGCGTACCGCGGCGTGTTCGGGGCGCACGTGGCGCTCGTCCTGCGGCGCCTGCGGCGGCTCGCCGCGTACTACGCCCGGGTGCCCGGCGCCGCGGGGACGGGCGGGCCGACGTTCGCCGTCGCGTCCGCGACGACGGCCGACCCGGCCGCGACCGCCGCCCGGCTCATCGGCGTCGCCCCCGAGGACGTGCTGACGGTCGACGACGACGCCAGCCCCGTCGGGCGCAAGACGTTCGTCCTGTGGGAGCCGCCCGAGCTGCCGGGCGGGAGCCCGCTCGATGCCGCGGCCGCCCTGAGGCACGCGGGCGAGACGTCGTCGGACGGCGGCACCGTGACGGCCGCGACGGACGGCGGGCGGGCGGCCACCGACGCCGCGCTCGTCGAGTCGCTCGTGGTCGACCCGACCGCGCACGACGACCTCGGGCTCGTCGACGAGCCGGACGCGCCCGCCGTCGTCGGGGACGCCCCCGACCGGCCGCGGCGCTCCGCGACCGCCGAGGCGTCGCACCTGCTCGCCGACCTCGTGGCCTCCGGGGCGCGGACCCTCGCGTTCACACGGTCACGCCGCGGCGCGGAGTCGGTCGCGTCGGCGACGCAGGACCACCTGCGCCACGCCCTCGGGGGTGAGGGCGGGGCCGACGGCGACCTGCTGGCCCGCTCCGTCGCCGCCTACCGCGGCGGGTTCTTGCCCGAGGAGCGGCGCGAGCTCGAAGAGGCGCTCCGCACCGGGCTCGTGCGTGGACTCGCGACGACGAACGCGCTCGAGCTCGGCGTCGACGTGTCGGGTCTAGACGCGGTGCTCGTCGCCGGATGGCCGGGGACCCGGATGTCCCTGTGGCAGCAGGCCGGACGCGCCGGGCGCGCCGGCGCCGAGGGGCTCGTCGCGTTCCTCGCACGCGAGGACCCTCTCGACACCTACCTCGTGCACCACCCGGAGGCGATCTTCGACGCGCCCCTCGAGTCGACCGTCTTCGACCCGACCAACCCCTACGTGCTCGCGCCTCACCTCTGCGCCGCGGCGGCCGAGCTGCCGCTGCGGGCCGACGAGCTCGACCGGTTCGGCGACCCCGCCCACCTGCGGGAGCTGCTCGACGTGCTGGTCGCGCGGGGTGCGCTGCGTCGTCGGACGTCCGGGTGGTACTGGACGCACGCGCGGTCCGCCGCCGCGATGGCCGACCTGCGGGGATCCGGGGGCGCACCGGTGCGCGTCGTCGAGGAGGAGACCGGGCGGCTGCTCGGCACCGTCGACGCCGGGTCCGCGGACGGGACCCTCCACCCCGGCGCCGTGTACGTGCACCAGGGCCGGACGTTCGTCGTCACCGCGCTCGAGGCGGGGCCGTCGGGCGAGCTGGAGGTCGCGATCGCCGAGCCCGCGACCGTCGACTACGGGACGTGGTCCCGCACGACGACGTCCATCCGCCTCGCGAGCGAGCAGCCGCTGCTCTCCCGCACCTGGCCCGCGCGCCGCCCCCGCGCCGACGGTGACGCTGCGTCCGCCGACGGTGACGTCCACTGGGGCTACGGGCCGGTCGAGGTGACGAGCCAGGTCGTGAGCTTTCAGCGCCGGCACCTCCCCGACCTCCGGATCCTGTCGACCGAGGACCTCGAGCTTCCCGAGCGCACCCTCCCGACGATGGCGGTGTGGTGGTCGGTGCCCACCAGGCTGCTCGAGGACGCGGGCCTCACCGAGGAGGGCGTGCCGGGCGCCCTCCACGCGGCGGAGCATGCGTCGATCGGGCTCCTCCCGCTCCTCGCGACGTGCGACCGGTGGGACCTCGGCGGGGTCTCGACAGCGCTCCACGTCGACACCGAGCGGGCGACCGTGTTCGTGTACGACGGGCTCGCCGGCGGCGCCGGCTTCGCCGAGCGTGGCTACCACCTGGGCGCGACGTGGCTCCGCGCGACCCGCGATGCGATCCGCGCGTGCCCGTGCGCCGACGGCTGCCCGGCGTGCGTGCAGTCGCCGAAGTGCGGGAACTACAACAACCCCCTCGACAAGCACGGCGCGCTCCGCCTCCTCGACGCCGTCCTCGCCAAGGCCCCGCACTGACCCGCCGTCTGGATGATCCTCCCGGTCGCGCTGCCGCTCGCAACAGAGATCCCGCAGGTCGGCGTTGTCTCCTGCCCGCGACATCACCGCCGAGCTGGCGGAATCCGATGCAGATTCGCCGGATCCACACCGGAATCCGCCAGGTCGGTGGGCAGAGCTCACGTCACGCGGTCCGGGCACACGACGCGTGGCCGGACGACGGCGCGCGCCGCCGCCGGCGCCCGGCTGGGGTCCTGACACCCGTGCGCCTCGAACGCCTCCGCGACCCGACGGAGCGTCATCCCCCACTTCTCCTCGAGGTCTTCCTTGAACACCACGACATGACGCCAACCCACGCGCTCCAAAGAGTCTCGGCGTTCGACATCGCTGCGGAGCTTCCTCCGGGACAGATGTGGGGCACCGTCGTAGTCGACCGCCACCCTCACCTGGGGCCAGCACAGGTCCGGTCGGGCGACCCACGCCCCTACGGACGTCACCAGATCGGCACCGACGACCGGCAGTGGGAACCCGGCTCTCGTCAGCCCGAGACGCAGCCGAGTCTCGGGGGGCGAGTCGACGAACTGGCTGGCGTCCCCGAACGCTCGGCGCAGTCGGCGAACACCGCGCGCCCCGGCCGATGCGGCGAGCGCACGTCCCAGGTCCGCCGGTCCGACGCCGTAGCGCGGCACCTGACGGAGTCCGTCGTCGGCAAGGAGTGCGTCGGTGAGGACCACGAGCTCCTCATGCAGCGGGTCGACGCCCCGGCGTTCGGCCCCACGCTCGTCGAGGTGACCCGGGCCCAGGAGTCCTCCGAGGTCGAACCAGGTGCGCACGGGCGACGTCACGGCCACCCCGTGGCGGGTCCGCCGCTCACGCTCCGGCAAACCCTCGTGGGGCACCACGCGCTCGGTTCGCACCGGGCGGCCTGCTCCGACACCGGTGACGTGCAGCTTGCGATCACGCTCCACCCTCCGCGACACCGGCAGCCCCCACAGCCGGGCGGCGGTCAGGTGGGAGAACGCTGCGCCGTCGGGCAGGAGGAGCGCGACGGCCCGGCACACGGCGACAAGGTCGTCCCGGAGCGCCGGATCCATCCGGACGCCGGGCACGGGGGCGTGGAGCTCTCGGGAGCGCATGCGCATCTCGCCGACGCCGATGGCGAGCGCGTCACGGACGAGGAACGGTAGGGGCGGCAAGGGCGGGACAGCCGGCATCCGACGACCATGGACCGCGCCGGTGCGCTGCGACGGATCACCCACGGACCTGTGGACGACGCGGAGGCCTGTGGTCGGCTTCCCCAGAGCAGAGCGGCCACGCGTCGGACGCTGCGCGCTCAGCCTCGCGACCTGGCGGATTTCGATGCAGATTCGCCGGATCCACACCGGAATCCGCCAGGTCGGTGGGCAGAGCTCACGTCACGCGGTCCGGGCACAAGGCGTCGCCCGACGACGGCGCGCGGCACCAGTTCGCGGCTCGTGCAGCAGGACCCGGAGACTCGACGGCGGCGGTGCGGAAGCCCGGGACTCACCGGGCCCGGGCGGAGGCGGGGCCGGCGCGGGCGGTGGCCGTCGCCCGTGCACCGGCACCCACGAGCCGCGCAACCCCGGGAGCGTCGCGGTGCATCTGGACACGGACCACCCCGCCGCCCTCGTCGACGCACGTGTCGAGAACGCCACCGTTGCGCTCCGCCACGGCCCGCCCGACGGCGCAGGCGTCCTCGCCGTGCCGGAGCGCGTCGGCGCCGGCGAGCGCGGCGAGGTCCGCCGCCCCCTGTGCGGCGGAGTGCGCGGCCTGCGCCTGTCCGAGGCCGGCGAGCACGGTGCCGAGGAGGACCACGACGGCCGCGAGCCCGAGGACGAGGACGGTCCCGGAGCCCCGCTCCTTCTCGACCCGCCGCCGGGCACCTCCCCGGCGCCGGGTGCGGAACTCTCGTGCGACACACCGGGCGCGTGCTGCACGAGCTCGGCATCCGGCGACGGGGGCGCCGACGGGGCCGGCGGCCGGGAACGACGCGGGACGCGGCGTGGTCATGGCTCGACCCTGGCGACGGCGTGGGCCGTGGCGCGCAGCGGCCCGGAGCCGAACGGCCCCAACCTGCCGACGACGGGCACCTCGACGTCCGCGACGACCCAGTCACCGGCGTGCGACACCCGGACCGAGGTGCCGGCCCCGCCGACGCGGACCGCCGCGGCCCGCTGGGCGGCGTCGTCCTCGTGGAGGGCGGCGCTGCGCGCAGCGGCTGACGCGGCGTCCACCGCGCGCAGCCGCGCGACGGACGCCGCGCCGACCGTGAGGACGAGCGCCAGCACGACGACCACGGCGGGCAGCGCGACGGCGAGCTCCGCGGTCACGCTGCCGCGGTCACGTGCCCGATCGTCGCCGACGCGATCGCGGGGGTGTCGGGGTGCCCGTCCCGTCATGGCGACCGCCTCAGCCGACCGACAGCGCGGACTTGATGATGCCGAGGAGCAGACCTCGCACCTCCGCCGACTTGAGGATCACGAGGAGGAGGCCGGCGAAGCCGACGGCAGCGAGGGTGGCGATGGCGTACTCGGCGGTCGCCATGCCGGCCTCGCGGCCGGCCGTCCGGAGCCCGCCCCCGCCGGTCCTGGTGAGGGCGCCGAGGCGCGTGCGGCCCCAGCGGAGCCGGCTCCGCGCGACGACCAGGAGCGTGGAGAGCGTGCCGTACGCGCGGCGCGCGGCCGCGGCGACGGGCCGCGGTCGGGGTGCGGGTGGGGTGTCGAGGGCGAGCATGAGGGTCCTTCCGTCGGGCGGCACGGGCGTGCCGCGGGACGGCCAGCCTGACCGTCCGCCCGCACCCCCTGCGTGCGAGCGGACGGTCGCTGTGCACGACGCCGGTCAGGCGGCGACTGTGGGTGGCTCCCCGACCGCGGCGGCCTCCCGCGGAGTCCGACGCAGGGCCGCGACGTTGAGCGCGGCGGCGACCAGCAGCACGACGCCGGTCGCGACGAACACGGCCCGCAGCCCGAGCTGGGCGGCGACGATCCCGCCGAGCACCGGCCCCGCGACCTGCCCGACGTACTGCGCCGACACCCCGTACCCGAGGAGCGCACCGACGGCGTCGGACGGTGCGAGGTGCCGGATCGCCGCGGTGACGGACGGCAGCAGCCCGCCGAGGCTCACGCCGAGCAGCACGCGGGCGACGGCCAGCTCGACGACGTCCGTCACGACGGCCTGCACGAACGCCAGCACCCCTGCCGCGACGAGGCACCCGACGACGACCCGGACGTGTCCGATGCGGTCGGCGAGGCGGCCGACGCGCGGCGCGGCGAGGATGCTGCCGATGCTCGTGAGCGCGACCAGGATCCCCGCGACGCCGGCCGTGTGGGTGCGCTGCCCCAGGTCCCCCACGTAGACGGTGACGATCGGTTCGATCGACATGGTCGCGAGGAGCAGCAGGCTGGAGGTGCCCAGCAGGACGAGCACCGCGCCGCGTCGGTCGACCTGCGACCACACGCCGCCCTTCCGTCGTCCGGGCGCCCGCGGAGCGCGGACCGTCGGCCGGTCCTCGCGCAGCAGGAACACGGTCGCGAGGAAGGCGACGAAGATCATGCCGCCCGCGACCAGGAACGTCGGCCGGACGCCGACCCAGGCCGGGACGAACCCGCCGACCAGCGGCCCGACGACGTTGCCCGCCAGCACCCCGGACGACACGATGCCGAGCGCCCACGCGCTGCGGTCGGGCGGCGTCTGCGCGGCGACGAGGATCGTGGCGCCCGACGCGTAGCCGCCGAGCACGCCCACGAGCAGCCGGACGGCGACGAGCTGGTCGACGGTCTGGACGAATCCGAGGAGCGAGATCGCCACCGCCATCCCGGCGCTGGCACGCACGAGCATCGATTTGCGCCCGAACCGGTCGCCGAGCCGCCCCCACAGGGGCGCCGTAAGCGCGGCCGTGAGGAAGCACGCGCCGTAGGCGATCCCGGACCACCGCACGACGGCGCCGTCGTCCTCGACGCCGAGCTCCCGGACGAACACGGGGAGGAACGGCACGAGGAGGGTCATGGCGACGATCGTCGTGAACGCGCCGACCGTCGCGACCACGAGGTTGCGGCGCCAGTACGGGTGCTCGGCCGCGTCCCGGGCTGTGTCAGCAGCTCGGGACGCTCGAGCCTCATCCGGTTCTGACAGGTCGGGCGTAGCGGGGGACGTCTCGGAGCTGGTCGCGGTCACCCTCCTGTTCTACACCCGCCGTCCGTCCAGCGATACATTCCGGCTCACCATTCGAGACGATCGGAGAAGAACCGCGGATTTCCAGCGCTCCGGCACCCGCCCCGGAAAGCGATCCGGACACTCAGCCCGCAGCGAGCAGGCCCACCCCGTACGACACGAGCACCGGCACCAGGCCGACGAGGACGAACGCGGGCAGGTAGCAGAGCCCCAGCGGCAGGACGAGCCGGACACCGAGCCGACCGGCGGCCGTCGCCGAGCGCTCGGCCCGGTCGCGGCGGAGCTGGTCCGTCGCCGCTCGCAGCGCGGGCTCGGGCGGCGCGCCGTGCTCCCAGGTCGGGCGGAGCGCGTCGCACAGCACCCGCGTCAGGGCGCCCCGCTCGCGACCGTCGCGCCCAGGAACGTCCGCCGCCCACGCGTCGTCCCAACCCGAGCCGAGCGCGAGGCGCGCGGCGGCGGACCGTGCCGCCGCGCCGTCGGACCCTCCGAACGCCGCCCCGACCGCGTCCAGCGCCCGGACGACGCTCGCCCCGGAACGGCACGCGGCAGCCACGAGGGCCAGCCCGACCTCGGGGTCGACGGGCCTGCGTCCGACGGACGCGACCCGCCCGTCCGCGGCGCGCGCGAGGGCCGCCGCACGCCCGGGGGCCACGTCGCCCCGGACCCACCACGGCGCGAGACCCACGACGGCGAGCACCGCCACGAGGATCCCGACGCCGATCACGCCTCCTCCCCCGCGGCCCGGGCCGCCCGGACGAGCGACGCCGTCCACCGGCGTCCGACGAGCACCAGGACCGCGGCCCCGAGCAGCGCGACGGTACCGATCCCGCCCGCCAGCAGCACCCCGACCGGGTCGGCGCCGAGCGCATACCCCAGCAGCACGCCGGCGCCCGGGAGCCACGCGAGGACGCGCGCGGTCGCGCGAGGCCCGGCGAGCGCGGTCTCGCGCGCGACCCGGGCGGCGTCCTCAGCCACCGTCGCCTCCACGACGTCGTCGAGCACGGCAGCGAGCGGCGCACCGACGTCCACGGCCAGCCGGACCCCGGCGACGACCGCCGGGACGACCCGCGCGGCCCCGAGGACGCGCGCGGCGTCGTCGGCGTCGGGGACGCCGTGGACGTCGCAGCGCACGCCCACCGCCTCCCACGCCCGCCCCGGTGGGAGCCCCGACCGCAGCAGCGCGGCGATCTGGGTCACCGCGACGACCCCCGCGCTCGCGCCCGTCCCGCCATTCCCGCGACGCCGACGGTCCGCCCCGCCACCCCGGCCGACCGGACCGCCCCACGCTCCGAGCGCAAGCCCCCGCGCCGCCCCGAGCACCGCTGCCCGACGCCCCGGCGGACCGAGCGCCGCGCGCACGGCGACCGCGACGAGCAGCCCCACGAGCGCGCCCGTCACGGCGCGACCACGTCCCACCGGGGACCGCGACGTGGAGCGGCACGCCCGCCGTCCCACGCCGCGGCGGGCGCGACGACGAGCTCGCCTCGTCCGTCCCGGCCCACGGCCCCCAGCTCGGCCACGTACCGGACCCGGGTGACGGGGTCGCGCCGCAGGTGCACGACGACGTCCAGCGCGCTCGCGGCCTGCGCGGCCACGGCGTCGCGGCTGAGGCCCGCGAGGGCGGCGAGGGCCTCGAGCCGGGCGGGCACGTCGGCGGCGGTGTTGGCGTGCACGGTGGCCATGCCGCCGTCGTGGCCCGTGTTGAGCGCGAGCAGCACGTCACGGACCTCCACGCCGCGGCACTCGCCGAGGACGATCCGGTCGGGCCGCATCCGGAGCGCGTTGCGGACGAGCTCGTCGAGCCCGACGCCGCCCGAGCCCTCGACGTTCGCGCGGCGCGTGCACAGGTGCAGCACGTGCGGGTGCCCGGGAGCGAGCTCGCGCGCTTCCTCGACGCACACCACCCGCTCGGACGACGGCACGAGCCCGAGCAGCGCGGCGAGCAGCGTCGTCTTGCCGGTGCCCGTCGCGCCGGACACGAGGAGGTTCGCCCGCCGTTCCACGAGCCCGGCGAGGACGGGCGTCCACGCGGGCGGCAGCGCCGAGCGGGCGACGAGCTCGTCGAGCGTGAACGACCGCGGCCGGTGCGTGCGCAGCGAGATCGCGGCGCCTGCCTCGCAGAGCGGCGCGACGACCGCGTGGAGCCGGGTCCCGTCGGGGAGGCGCGAGTCGACGGTGGGCTGCTGGTCGTCGAGCCGCGCGCCCGACGCCGCCGCCAGCCGCACCGCGAGCGCCCTCACCGCGCCGGGGCCGTCGAGCCGGTGCGCCCACCGTTCCAGGCCGGCGCCTCGGTCGAGCCAGACGGCGCCGTCGGGGTTGACGAGGACGTCGGTGACCTGGGGGTCGTCGAGCAGCGGCTGGACCGGGCCCGCCCCCACGAGCTCGGCCCGGACCAGCCGGGCGAGCCCGCTCAGGGCGTCCGAGCCGACCACCCACCCGCTGCGGCGGAGCGCGTCCTCGACCTGCCCGAGCGTGGGCGGCGCCGACCCCACCGCGGACCCGAGCGCCGCACGCACCTGGGTGACGAGCGCCCCGTCGACCTGCACGCTCACCGTTCGACCCCGACCGGCGGCCAGGCCACGCGCGCTCGCGGCGCGGCGGCGCCCCCGCCGACCGCCGCCGCTTCGCCGAACGCCCCGGCGTCGAGAGCCGCAGCGTCGAGCACGGCAGCCTCGAGCACGCGGACGGCGGCGCGGCGCAGCGGGGTGCCGTGCCCCACGGGCGGGCCATCGCCCCGTTCGACGGCGGCCCGCGCCCCGCGGACCCTCCCGACGTGCGCGGTGACGGGTACCCCGAGCGCGGAGGCGACGTCGTCGGGCGTGAGACGGCCGGGCGCGGGACCGCAGGTGACGACGAGCTCCGGGAGCCCCGCTCCGCTGGCCCGCCACGCGAGCGCGCCAGCGAGCCCGGGGACGGTGAGCGGCACGACGAGCGCCACGTGCGTCGCGGCGGCGGGGACCGCCCGGCGCCCGACGTCGACCACGACCGTCCGGTGCCGCGCGGCCAGGGCTCGCAGGACGTCGGCCACGACGGCGTCGTCGGGCGGCCCGGGGCGGCGCCGGTCGGCGCTGAGGACACCGACGCCCCGCTTGTGCGGGAGGGACGACGTGAGGAGCTCGGGGTCGACGTCGCCGCGCGCCGCCACGAGGTCCGGCCAGCGGGCGCCGGCCGCGGCCTCGAGCCCGAGCAGGACGTCGAGCCCGCCGCCGGCCGTGAGGTCGACTAGCACCGCCCCGCCGTGGGCGGCCACCGCGCACGCGACCGCGAGGCTCGAGGCCCCTGCACCGCCGACAGCCCCGGCCACCGCGAGGACCACCCCGCCGGGCTGCTCGTCCGGTCCTCGCGCCGCCGGCCGCGCGCGCGACCACGGCGTCCGGCGTGGCGACGGCCGGAGGGTCGGGGAGGCGGGTCCAGGGGCGAGCACCATGCGGGCCAGCGTGGCGCACCGGCGCCTGTGGCCGACCCGGGACATCGCAAGGATGTGCACAGGATCTGCCGGAGTTTGCCCTGTGGTCGGCCCCCGACCCACCGATAACCTCGGATCGTGACGAAACCGACGGCGGCGGCGTTCTTCGACCTGGACAAGACGATCATCGCGACGACGTCGACGTCGGCGTTCGCGCGCGACTTCTACGCCCACGGGCTGGTGTCCCACGCCGACGCGCTCCGCAGCGCGTACGCGCACTTCCTCTACCTCGTGGGCAGCGCCGACGCCGACCAGACCGAGCGTCTGCGCGCCCAGCTCAGCACGCTCGTCGCCGGGTGGGACGTCGCGCAGGTCAAGGAGATCGTCGCGGAGGCCCTCGACTCCACCATCAACCCCCACGTGTACGCGGAGGCGGTCGAGCTGATCCGCCGCCACCACGAGGGCGGGCTCGACGTGGTCATCGTGTCGGCGTCCGCGTCCGAGCTCGTCGAGCCGATCGCCGCGGTGCTCGGCGCCGACGCGTACGTCGCGACGCGCATGGAGATCGTGGACGGCCGCTACACCGGCCGGATCGACTTCTACGCCTACGGCGAGCACAAGGCCGACGCCGTCCGGGAGCTCGCCGCCGAGCGCGGCTACGACCTCGACGCGAGCTACGCCTACTCCGACTCCATCACGGACCTGCCGATGCTGGGCGTCGTCGGGCACGCGTTCGCCGTCAACCCCGACAAGGCGCTGCGGGCCGCTGCGCTCGAACGAGGCTGGGGCGTGCTCGCGTTCGGGCGGCCCGTGAGCCTGCGGACCGCCCTGACCTCCCGCCCGGCCCTCGCGGTCGCGGGCGCGGTCACGCTCGCGGGCGTGGGCGCCGTCGTCTGGCGGGCGCTGCGACGACGGAGCGCGTGACCCTGCCCGGTTGTGCTTCGGGCCGCCAGGGCGTCCCATAGAGAGACAGCACCACACAGCGGGAGCGGGACCCACGCCCGACCTGTCCGTCTACGTGACACGTCGACCGGGACGCCACCAGGACATGTTCCACGGCCACCCGTCGCGACGGCTTCGACGACACGGCGCCTGATCCCCGCACCGCACCGCTGGCGGCGCCGGCGTCCCTCGCGAGGGGCGCCGGTTTCGTGTGCGCCCCCGCGCTGCGGCGGCCGGTCAGACCGTCGCGACGCCCTCGTAGACGTGCGCCCACGCGCGCGGCCGGCCCGCGTCCGACGCCTCCATCCGCACCACCCGCAGCCCCGCCTCCTCGCACAGCGCCGGGACGTCCCGGTCGAGGTGGCACCCGCCCGCGAAGTGCGACCACCACCGCGTGTGGCGGTGCTGGCGACGTGCGACGCGCGCGTCGTCGGACAGGCCGTGCTCCAGCAGGTGGACCGTCCCGCCCGGCCGCAGGACCCGCCCGACCTCGCGCAACGCCGCCACCGGGTCCGGGACCGTGCAGAGCGTCAGCGTCGACAGGACGGCGTCCACGCTCGCGTCGTCGAGCGGCAGCGCCTGGGCGTCCTTCCCCACCCGCACGACGGCGGCGCTCGCCTGAGTGCGCCGGCCCGCCGACTGCTCCCAGCCCAGGTCCGAGGGGTCGACCGCGAGGACCCGGCGCACCTCGGCCGGGTAGAGCGGCACGTTGTAGCCCGCGCCGAACCCGATCTCCAGCACCGTCCCCGCGAGGCCCGCGCACGCGCGCCGCCGGTACGGCACGAGCAGCTCCGACGACAGCACCGCCGGCTCGACCCGCACCACCACCTGATCGGTCCACCAGCCCACCCGAACCTCCTCGTCGCGGCTCTCCATCCTCCCCGGCGCCGCGGCGTGTGTCACCAGGGCGCCGAGCCCCACGCCCGACGACGTACGCAGAGCAGTACTGCGAGGTCGCCTCCGCAGTACTCAAGTTCCGCCCGGTGGCGGGTGTCACCGCAGGTCAGCGCGGCTCGCGTACCTACGGAGCGCCCCGAAACCCACCTACGGGCGCCCGCGCCCGCGGATGGTGGACGTGTCGAACCCATCAGGCTCGACACCCCACCACCCAAGGGAGACCCCGAGAGCCATGACCACCAAGACAACGAAGAAGAGTGCGGTCAAGGGCACCGTCGCCGCAGCCGCCGGCGTGGCAGTTCTGCTCGGGGGCATGGGCACGTTCGCGCTGTGGAACCAGTCGGGCGACATCGGCACCGGCAGCACCGGGACCGGTCACCTGACCGCCGAGTTCCCTAGCGAGATGACGTGGCAGGACAAGACAGACGGCGCTGTGCACGACATCGCCAACATCGGCTCGTTCAAGATGGTGCCGGGTGACGTCCTCGTCGGGACCTACGACATCCCCGTGAGCCTCCAGGGTGAGAACCTGAGCGTCACCGGGACGCTGGACATCCCGAGTACGGGCATGCCGGATGGCGTGGATGCCACCGTCACGCTGACAGACGGCACGGCCAGCCCGACCGACACCCTCGTCCTGACCGGCTCGAACGACGGTGAGGACTACACCATCACCGCCGAGGTCACCCTCACGTTCGATGAGGACACCGACAACCAGGGCGCGCCCAGCCCGGCGGGATCGATGGACCAGACCGTCGACCTGAGCACGATCAAGGTCGCCCTCCAGCAGAACGAGCCGGCGAACATCGTCCCGGCTCCGTGACGCCCTGAACCACCGCGGGCGGTGACCGTTCCCCCCTTGACGGTCGCCGCCTGCGGTCACTACCACCCCCACCCATCAACCCACAAGGAATCGAGCGCTCAGTGCGCACCACCAGGACCATCGCCCTTCTCCGCACCGCCGTGATCACGGTGGCAGCGACGGCGGCGATGGTCCTCGGCGTGTCCGCGGCGGCGAACGCGGCGTGGAACGACTCGGCGCCCATCGGTGCCGGCACGATCACGACCGGCAGCCTCGGCATCGACCCGACGACGATCAGCGGGGGCACCTGGACGAAGGACGGCAACGCCTTCGACCCGTCCACCGCCAAGCTCACGGCCGGGACGACCCTCGTCTACACCGTCCCGGACGTCTCGGTGACGGCGGTCGGGAACAACCTCGAGGCGAGCTTCAAGCAGAGCGTCACGGGCGCCGTCGTGCCCGACGCGGTCGAGGACCACGTCACCATCGCTCTCGCCTCGACCCCGGCCACCATCAAGGGCAGCGAGTCCGGCACCGACGGGAAGCAGACCGTCGCACTCAAGCTCACCGTCACCGCCGACTCGAGCCTGCCGACCGCTGCCACGTCGATCGACCTCTCGAACCTCACCGTGACGCTCCAGAACACCTACAAGGGCTGGACTGACACCGCGACCCTGAACGGCGGCACGCTCACCACCGGGGCCGCCGGTGGCCAGGTCGCCTTCGACTTCGACCTCGGGCTCGATCCAGACCGGACGATCTGCCTGTTCCTCACCGAGCCCGACGCCACGATCCACTGGAGCGACTGGTCGCAGGGGCCCGAAGCCACGACGCGCGCGACGACCACCGGCAAGTACTGCCACTCCTACCCTGCGGAGCTCACCGGCCAGGCCTACGTGACGGTCGACGGCACGTTCAAGGGCCTCGGCTCGCCGGACCAGACCGTCGCCGACATCGGCGCGCTCAAGGGCGTCAACCTCTGGACCGACGCGATCCGCACCACGTCGGCCGCGTACGCCTTCTACAACGCCGTCAACATGACTTATATCAACGGCGCGCCGTCGTCGATCACCGACATGTCCTTCATGTTCGCGAACGCCTCGACCGCGACGAGTCAGGAACTCAGCGTCAACGGTCTCGTCACCTCGAACGTCACCTCCATGCGCCACATGTTCGAGAGGGCAGGGACGATCAACTGGTGGAGCATCATCAATGCCAGCCCGCAGTGGGACACGTCCAAGGTCGTGGACATGTCGGGCATGTTCATGAACTCGACGATCGGCTCCTACAACCTCGCGTTCAACACGTCCTCGGTCCAAGACATGTCGTCGATGTTCGAAGGGACGGCATTCAACGGCAACATCAACTCGACCGGCGGTCGCTGGGACGTCTCCCAGGTCACCGACATGTCGAGCATGTTCAAGAACGCCAGCACCTTCAACGGCGACATCACCGGCTGGAACACCGCCGCGGTGAGGACGATGGCTTCGATGTTCGAGGGGGCCACGAACTTCAACGGGAACATCGGCGGCTGGTCGCACACCGGCGAGGTCACCGACATGAGCCGCATGTTCATGAACGCGGACGCGTTCAACCAGGACCTTCCCAACTGGAAGACGTCGAGCGTCACCGATATGTCGTACATGTTCGCCGAGACGGCGTCCTTCAAGGGTGACGTTCGCCCGTGGGACCTCTCGAGCGTCACGACCATGGCGCACATGTTCGAGAACTCGCACTACGACTACTACTCGCTCGGGCTTGCGGGCACCGATCCGTACTGGAACGTGTCGAACGTCCGGGACATGTCCTTCATGTTCGCCGGCTCGACCTACAACAAGTCGTTGGCCGGATGGAACACGTCCAGCGTGACGACGATGTCCTCGATGTTCGAGGGCGCGACCGCCTTCAACAGCAACATCGGCGGCTGGTCGCAGACGGGCGCGGTCACGACCATGGACCGGATGTTCTACGGTGCGAGCAGCTTCAACCGGAACCTCAGCGGCTGGGACGTCACGAGCGTCACGTCGCACACGGACTTCGCCGGAGGCATGAGCACCGCATGGTCGAACGATCCCGCCCTGCAACCGCAGTGGAGCTCGCTGCGTAGCGCGAAGGCTGCGGGCACGCCGTCGACCGCCCCGACGACCCCGGCCGCCGACCCGACGGACACGCCGTCGAGCGCGCCGACCACGACGCCGGACCCGACGCCGACCACCCCGTCGGACGACGCGTCGGAGCCGACGGACACCGACGACACGGCCGACGTCCCGACCGACGGCACGGAGACGGACGAGACCCCGGACACGTGCCCCACGGCAGAGCCCACCGACTCCCCGACGGAAGACCCGGCCGCGGACGCCGCCACGGGGACGGACACCACCACGACCACCACCGACGACTGCGCCGATTCCGTGACCGAGGACGACCCCGCTCCGACGTCGGCGCCGTCGTCGGCCGAGCCCCCGACGGAAGCGGCACGTGAGGAGGGGACGAAGTGACGACAGCGACGATCACGGACCTGTTCCCGGAGTCCGCCGAACCGACGAGCCCGGCACCGGCCGCTCCGGCGCCGGCGACCGCGTCCGAGCCGGAGAGGCACGGCAAGCACCCCGTGCTGTCGGGGCTGTGGACCGGGTTCACCTACGGCCTGCTCGCCCTCGTGCTGGTCATGGCGACCCTCCTCATCGTGGTGCCGAAGGTCGCGGGCGGCATCCCGCTGACGATCCTGTCGGGGTCGATGGAACCGAACCTGCCCGTCGGCTCCCTCGCCGTCGTCGTGCCGGTCGAGCCGGAGGACGTGCGCATCGGCCAGGTCGTCACCTACCTGCCGAACCCGGACGACCCGACCCCCATCACCCACCGCGTCACCGGCATCACCCACCGCGCCGACGGCGGCTACACCTTCACCTTCCAGGGCGACGCCAACGCGGCCCCCGACAAGCCCGTCCAGGACTACCAGGTCCGCGCCAAGGTCCTGTACGCGGTCCCCTGGCTCGGCCACCTCAACAACGCGGTCAACGGCGAGAACAAGCACGTCGCGCTCTACGTCGTCGCCGGCGGGATGTTCGTGTGGGCCGGGAGCCTCTACTGGCGCGCCGCCCGCAACCGCAGGGCGGACGCCGCCGACGCCGGAGCAGCCGACGCCCCCACGGCGTGACCGAGCTGGCCTGCTGTGGGCGACCTCTGCGCGGTGGGATCAACGGAGCCGCCCGCGGCCGACCCGCGCTCAGCCCAGGTCAGCCCGCTGGGAGATCCCCAGCTTCTGCATGGCCCGGTAGAGATGGCTCTCGACCGTCCGCACGGACACGAAGAGCCGGCTCGCGATCTCCCGGTTGCTCAGGCCGTCGCGCGCGAGGTCGACGATCTCCTCCTCGCGGACCGTGAGCGGCACGACGGGGGCGAGACCAGCCCCCTCGTCCGCCGCGTGTCCTGTGAGCGCCGCGACCTCCGCGTCGGTGAGGTCCTGCCCGCGTTCTCGGACGGCCGCCTCCCGGGCGGTCGCGATCGCGACCTGCCGCAGGGGTCCGCTGAACCGGAGGGGCCGCAGCGACTCGAGGATCTCAGTGCTGGTGCCGCGCGACATCCTCCGCTGGAGCCGCAGCAACGGCGCGAGCAGCGGCACCTCGACGTCGTGCACGACCTGTTCGAGCGCCGCGAGCCGGTCGAGGTCGAGGCGGGCCGGGGTGAGCGCCCAGCACATGGCCGCCGACATCGTCTTGCCCTCGGCACGGAGCCGTTCCCCTGCCGCCCACAGGGGCTCGCCGTCGGGGGTGCCGCCGTCGAGCGCGGACGTGACCTCCATCCGCGCCCAGGGCCGGATGAAGTCGAGGGTGAGCGCGTAGGGGCGCGGTGTGGCCTCGAGCTCGTCGAGGAGCATCCGGGCGAGCTCGCCGTGGCCCTGCCGAGCGTGCAGGACGGCCGCGAGCCCGAAGATGCGCTCGTCGAAACCGCTGTGCAGCGGCCCGCAGCGTCCGAGCCGCAGCACGACGCTCAGCGCCCGCAGGGCCGTCGCCCCGTCACCCTGCACGTACAGCGCGGTCGCGAGCCCGCGCGCGGCGAGCCGGACCCCGAAGGGGCTCAGCTCGTCGTTCGCGGCGCTGACCTGTGCCCGCGCCCACGCGACGGCGTCCTCGACCCTCCCGGCCAGGAGGAGCGCGTCGCCGCGCAAGGCGTCCAGACGATCCGTGTAGGGGCGCTGGTACCTCGACCCCTCCCAGCCGTCGAGCAGGTCGAGGGCGAGGTCGGGCTGGCCCTCCTCGACGGCGCGCTGGACCCGGAGGATCGTCGCGTAGCCGCGCAGGGGTCCGGGGACGGCGGCGTCGTCGAACGCGGCGAGGTCCGCGGGGTCCCCGAGCCCGGTGCCGCCTTCGTAGACCGCCTCGAGGTACCGCAGGAACGGCTCTCCCACACCCTCGACGACGAGCTTTCCCGACGGTCCGGCGTCGTGCAGCAGCCCCTCGCGGACGCTGCCGCCCTGGAGCGCCGTCCACTGGGCACGGAGCATCACGAAGGCGCCGATCTCGTCGGGGTCGTCCGTGCTCGACGGCGCGGTGCCGCTGAGGATCGCGTCGACGTCGACCTGGGCGTACCCGTCGAGGAGGAACAGCCGCAGCAGCGGGAGCGCGCTCGCGACGTCACGCCGGGACGCCCACGCCCGCGACCACAGGCTCGCCTGCGCGCGGACGGACTCCGTGATGATCGCGACCTGCTGGTGCACGGGCCGGTCGTGGGGGTCGGCGGCGTCGTCGGCGTGCTCGACGAGCGCCGCGAGGCTCGACGGCGCAGTCCGCCCCGGGCCGGCCGCGGCGTCGGTCGTTCCTCCGCCGCCGAGCAGGTCGTCCGCCCGCTCGCGCAGGACAGCCCGTCGCGCCGCGGTGAGCTGCAGGCGCAACGCCTGCCCGAGGACCGGCGGGCTGACCGCGACCCTCCCCGCGGGCGGGCGTTCGTCGACGACGATCCGGCCGGCCGCGTCGAGCGCAGCCAGCACGTCGTCACCGAGCAGCGCCCGTGCCTGGTCCACGCCGAGCAGTCCGAACCAGGCGAGCGTCTCGAGGCCGCGCCGCAGCTCGGAGGGTGTCCCCGCGAGGAGTCCCTGGACCACGGACTCGGTGGGGACGTTCTCGAGCGCGCCGGTCTGGGCCCACCGGCCGTCGACGCGCGCGATCGCGCCCGCCGCCCGCGCGGCGGAGACGAACGCCTCGACGGCGCGCGGGTTGCCGCCCGTCCGGCCCGCGACCGTCGCCGCGAGCCCGCCTTCGACGCTCCCCTGCAGGACGTCGTCGAACAGCGCGACGACGTCGTTGACCTGCAGCGGCGTCACCGGCACGCAGACGGCACCGCGCACGAGCGGCACCCAGGGGCCGTCGTCGGGCAGGACGGCGGACGGCAGCGTCGTGACCACGCGGACCTGGTGGCGGCGCTGGCGCGCGACGGCAGCGACGACGGCGCGGGACGGGCCGTCGAGGAGGTGGACGTCGTCGACGAGGACGACGCCGCGCGCTCCGAGCGCCTCGGCCAGGGCGGCCGTGGCCTCGGGGACGCCCCAACGTCCGGAGGTGCGCGGTGCGAGCACCGGGTGGCTGAGGAAACCGCCGAGCGGCACCGGGTCGCCGCCCGTGCCGACGAGCTCCACGACCGCCGCGCCCGAGACCCGCAGCGGCTCTGCGAGGGCGTGCAGCACGGTGCTCCGGCCTGAGCCGGTGTCCCCGACGAGCAGGACGTCCTGGCCGGAACGGACCCCCTGCAGCGCGGTGTCGAGGACGTCCTGGTGGACGAACGTCACGCGGCCTCCCCGGTCCGGTTCACGGTGCTGGTCCCGCGCCCAGCATCGCCCGTGCCCTCACGGACGGCATCCTGACCAGCGCGCGGACCGTCGGGAGCCGGCCAGACGAGAGCATTTGCAACCGACCCGTCCCAATGCGAGTACAGTGCTGGCGACGTGACCGCCGTCACGCGGGCGCACTAGGCTCGCAGGACGACGACCGCACCAGAGTCGATGCGAAAACGGAGGACGACGTGCCCGAGACCTCGAGCCTCGAGAACCTGCTCACGGAGACCCGGAGCTTCCCGCCGAGCGCGGAGTTCGCCGCCCAGGCGAACGCCCAGGCGGGGATGTACGACGAGGCGCGCGCCGACCGGCTCGCGTTCTGGGCGAAGCAGGCGAACGAGCTGCTGACCTGGAAGACCCCGTTCACCCAGACCCTCGACTGGTCCGACGCGCCCGTCGCGCGCTGGTTCGCCGACGGCACCCTCAACGCCGCGTACAACGCGGTCGACCGCCACGTCGAGGCGGGCCTGGGCGACCGGGTCGCGATCCACTTCGAGGGCGAGCCCGGCGACACCCGGACCGTCACCTACGCGGACCTGCAGCGCGAGGTCTCCCGCGCCGCCAACGCGCTGTCGGCGCTCGGCGTCGAGTCGGGCGACCGCGTCGTCATCTACCTGCCGATGCTGGTCGAGTCGGTCGTCGCCATGCTCGCGTGCGCCCGCATCGGCGCCCCGCACTCCGTCGTCTTCGGAGGCTTCTCCGCCGACGCGCTGCGCAGCCGCATCGCCGACGCCGAGGCCAAGCTCGTCATCACCGCGGACGGTGGCTACCGCCGCGGCGCGCCGTCGGCGCTCAAGCCGGCCGTCGACGAGGCGCTCGAGCCCCGTGAGGGCGCGGAGCCGACGACGGTCGAGCACGTGCTCGTCGTCAAGCGCACCGGCCAGGAGACCGCCTGGACCGAGGGCCGCGACGTCTGGTGGGACGACGCGCTCGACGCCGCCGACGTGCGCCACGAGCCCGTGTGGGTCGAGGCCGAGCACCCGCTCTACATCCTCTACACGTCCGGCACGACGGGGAAGCCGAAGGGCATCCTCCACACGACCGGCGGGTACCTGACGCAGGCGTCGTACACGCACAAGAACGTCTTCGACCTCAAGGCCGAGACCGACGTCTACTGGTGCACCGCGGACATCGGCTGGGTCACCGGCCACTCGTACGTCGTCTACGGGCCGCTCATCAACGGCGCCACCCAGCTCATCTACGAGGGCACCCCCGACACCCCGCACCGCGGCCGCTGGTGGGAGCTCGTCGAGAAGTACAAGGTCTCGATCCTCTACACGGCGCCGACCGCGATCCGCACGTGCATGAAGTGGGGCGAGGACATCCCCGCGGGCTTCGACCTGTCGTCGCTGCGCGTCCTCGGCTCGGTGGGCGAGCCGATCAACCCCGAGGCGTGGATGTGGTACCGCCGCGTCATCGGCGGCGACAAGGCGCCGATCGTCGACACCTGGTGGCAGACCGAGACCGGCGCCATCATGATCTCGCCGCTGCCGGGCGTCACCGCGACCAAGCCGGGCTCCGCCCAGGTGCCGCTCCCCGGCATCGTCGCGGACGTCGTCGACGACGAGGCGCACTCCGTCCCGAACGGCGGCGGGGGGTACCTCGTGCTCTCCGAGCCGCGGCCGTCCATGCTGCGCGGCATCTGGGGTGACCTCGAGCGGTACAAGGACACCTACTGGTCGCGGTTCCCCGGCATCTACTTCGCGGGCGACGGCGCCAAGAAGGACGACGCCGGCGACATCTGGCTGCTCGGCCGCGTCGACGACGTCATGAACGTCTCGGGCCACCGCCTGTCCACGACGGAGATCGAGTCGGCGCTCGTGTCGCACGAGATCGTCGCCGAGGCAGCGGTCGTGGGGGCGGCCGACGACACGACCGGCCAGGCCGTCGTCGCGTTCGTGATCCTGCGCGGCGAGCACGCCGACAAGGCCGCGACCGAGGAGGGTTCGGCCGAGGTCCAGCTCGCGCTGCGCAACCACGTCGCCAAGGAGATCGGCCCGATCGCCAAGCCGCGCCGCATCCTCGTCGTCCCGGAGCTCCCCAAGACCCGGTCCGGCAAGATCATGCGCCGCCTGCTGCGCGACGTCGCCGAGAACCGCACCGTCGGGGACGCCACGACGCTCGCCGACTCGTCCGTCATGGACCTCATCGCGGCCGGGCTCGCGGGTCCCGCGGCGTCGTCGGAGGACTGAGAACGCGTCGCCCGCGCCACCCGTGAGGGGGAGGCGCGGGCGCGTCGGCCTCGGCAGACTGGGACGATGCCGGAGCAGCCGCTCGTCCGCGCCGCCGACGCGGCGCCGTCCGCCACCCCGCGGTGGGGTGCCCGGACGGTCCGCGCCGGCGTGTACCTGGTGCTCGGCGGGATCGTCGCGGTCGCGTACGGGCTGCTGGCGCAGGCCTTCGTGACGATCCTCCGGCGCCCCGAGAGCCCCACGCTCGCGGTCCTGGTGCTCGCAGGCCTCACCGCGGTGCTCGGCGCGATCCCCCCGTTCCTCGGGTCGGTCCGGACCCTCGAGGTCCTCGCGGTCCGCACGTTCCTCGACGTCGACCTCCCCGTCCCGTCGGGGGCACCGCCCACGGCCGCGACCCGGTGGCGCGCGGCGAGCTGGTACGGGCTGCACCTGCTGCTGGGCGCGGCCGTCGTCGGGGGGCTGATGATCCTCGTCCCGATCGCGATCCAGCTCGGCTTCGGCGCCCTCGGCGCCGACGTCCTGGGCGCGGGCACGCCCGTGCCGTGGGACTCAATCCCCCCGGTGGGCTGGGCGGCGATCGCCGTCGCGATGCTCCTCGCCGTCCCGCTCGTCACCGTGGGCGGCGCCGCGGTGCTGCGGCAGGCGGCGCCCGCGCTCCTCGGCCCCGACCAGGCGGAGCGGATCGCCGAGCTCGAAGCGGGCGGACGTCGTCAGGCCGAGCGAGCCCGGCTCGCCCAGGAGCTCCACGACAGCGTCGGGCACGCGCTCACCGTCACCACGCTCCAGGCCGCCGCCGCGGCCCGCACCCTCGACCGCGACCCCGACGCCGCGCGCCGTGCTCTCGCCGCGATCGAGGAGACCGGACGCTCAGCCCTCGCCGACCTCGACCACGTCCTCGGGCTGCTGCGCGCCGGCCCGCGGTCGGTCGCGCCCGACCTCCACCACACCGCGCGCACCCTCGACGACGTCCCCGACCTCGTCGCGCAGGTGCGCGCCGGCGGCACCGACGTGACGCTCGGCCCGCTCCCCGGCTCCCGCCCGGGCGGCCGCGAGGTACCCCGCGCCGTCTCGCACGAGGCGTACCGCGTGGTCCAGGAAGCCGTGACCAACGCCGTCAGGCACGCGCCCGGTGCTCCGGTCACCGTGCGGGTGTCCGTCGAGGGCGACGCGCTCCGGGTCGAGGTCGTCAACGCCCGTGGCGCGGGGACGCCGGCGCGCGCCAGCAGCGCCCGCCGCCCCGGCGGCGTGGGCCGCTACGGCGTGTCCGGGATGCGCGACCGGGTCGAGGCTCTCGGGGGCCGGCTCGAGGCGGGGCCCGACGGCGCCGGCTGGGCCGTGCGTGCCACGTTCCCCCTCCTCGCCCGCACGGGCCCGAACCGACCGGAGGCCCTGTGACCACCCGCGTGGCGATCGTCGACGACGAGCCGCTGGTCCGCGCCGGCCTGCGGACGATCATCGACCTCGAGAACGGCCTGGAGGTCGTCGGCGAGGCGGGCGACGGCGCGGACGTCCTCGCGCTCGTCGCCGAGACGCAGCCCGACGTCCTTCTCCTCGACGTCCGGATGCCGCGGGTCGACGGGATCACGGCCCTCCGCGCCCTGCTGTCCCGGCGCCCGGACGCGCGGGTCCTCGTCGTGACGACGTTCGAGAACGACGACCACGTGCTCGACGCCCTGGCCGCAGGAGCGCAGGGGTTCCTCCTCAAGCGCGCGCGGCCCGACGAGATCGTGCACGCCGTGCGGGTCGTCGCCCGCGGCGAGTCCCTCGTCTTCCCCGACACGGTGCGACGGCTCGCGGCCGGCCGGACGCCGTCGGACGCGCTCCTGGAGGAGGCGCGGCTGACCGGCCGCGAGGCCGAGGTGCTGCGGCTCGTGGCCGCGGGGATGTCCAACCAGGAGATCGCGGCGTCGCTCTTCCTCGGCGTCGAGACGGTGCGGACGCACGTGGCGAACGTCCTCGCCAAGCTCGGTGTCCGGGACCGGACGCAGGCGGTCGTCCGGGCGTACGCGTCGGGGTTCGTCGTCCCGGGCTGACCGGCCGAACCGGGGCCCCGAGCTCGACGCCTCCCGCGAGGTAGCCGTCACCGCGGGCTCGACGTCCGCGCCGCTCGCCGGCGCCCTCTGACCGCCGTCCGGGGGCCGAGCGCCGCGGTCAGGTGCCGCTCGCGTCGAGGACGCAGATCGCGACCTGCACGCGGTTGTCGACGTCGAGCTTGGTGAAGATGTGGCCCACGTGCGCCTTCACGGTCGGCACGCTCAGGTAGAGCTCGGAGGCGATCTGCGCGTTGCTGAGCCCGCGCGCGACGGCCTCCGCGATCTCCCGCTCCCGGTCGGTGAGGCGATCGAGCCGTTGACGCGCCCGGGCGGACCGGCCCGGTTCCTGCTGCTTCTTGACCCGTTCGATGAGGGTCGCGACGACCGCGGGCGAGAGCATGGGCTCCCCCGCCGCCACGCGTCGCACCGCCTCGACGATGTCGGCCGGCGGCGTGTCCTTGAGCAGGAAGCCGGCCGCCCCGGCGACGAGCGACCGGACCACGTGGTCGTCGGCGCCGAACGTCGTGAGCACGATGACGCGCGGCGGCGACGCCACCGACCGCAGCCGGGCCGTCGCCTCGATGCCGTCCATGACGGGCATGCGGATGTCCATGAGCACGACGTCGGGCCGCTGCTCCTCGACGAGCGCGAGCGCGGCCCGGCCGTCGTCCGCCTGCCCGACGATCTCCAGGTCGGGAGCGCCACCGAGGATCAGCCCGAGGCCGCTGCGGACGAGGGGGTCGTCGTCGACGAGCACCACCCGGATCGGCATCCCCGCGGTGATGCCCTCGTCGCTCATGCCTGCCATGGGAGCCATGCTTCCAGGACGAACGCGCCCGGGTCCTCCCGGACCTCCAGCCGGCCGCCGGCGAGCTCGACGCGTTCGCGCATCCCGACCAGCCCCAGCCCGGCGCCGGTCGCGGCGGTGGGGTCGGCGAGGCCGTTGCGCCCGTTCCGCACGACGACGTGGAGCCAGCCGTCCGGCGCGCCCCCGACCTCGACGGTCACGGGCGAGCCGGGCGCGTGCTTGCGCGCGTTCGTCAGCCCCTCCTGGACGAGCCGGTAGACGGTGCGGCCGATCCGGTCCGGCACCGCGGCCGGGTCGGGGACGGTGTCGTCGAGCCGGACCCGCATGCCCGTGGCCGTGGCCTCGTCGACGAGCGCGCTCAGGTCGACGAGCGTCGGCTGCGGCCGGGTCGGCTCCGTCGCGCGCAACACGCCCAGCACCTCCCGCAGCTCGGCGAGCGCCTCGTGCGCCTTCTCGGAGACGAGCGACGCCGTCTCCCGGACCTGCTCGGGCGAGAGGTCGGTCCGGTACGCCAGCGCCCCGGCGTGCATGCTGATGAGGGAGATGCGGTGGGCGAGGACGTCGTGCATCTCGCGGGCGATGCGTTCACGCTCGAGCGCGCGACCCTGCTCGACGCGCAGCTCCTGCCGCTGCTCGGCCTGGTCGGCACGGTCCCGCAGGGACCAGAGGAGCTCGCGGCGCGAGCCGACGTACATGCCCCAGAGCGCGAGCGCGCCCGTGACGATGACGGCGAACAGGACGTTGAGCCACCACGACTCGTCGTTGGCGTCCGGGACGACGAGGTCGAAGCAGGCGCCTGCCGCCACGCTCAGGGCGCCGACCCCGACGATCCGCGGGAGGTCGCGCCGGGTCGCGAGGGAGACGAGCGCGAGCGCCGAGGGCCCCACCGCGGCCGACGACACCGCGGTCGCCAGGGCCAGGGCGACCGCCGTCGCGGTGGGGCGCCGCCGGCGGCCGAGGACGAACACGAACGACCCGATGCCGAGCGCGAGGTCGACCCAGACCAGCCACGGACGCGAGTCCATCTCGTGCTCCACCGACTGGGACCACGTCACGAAGGACACGAGGGCGCAGAGAGCCAGCCGCCACGTCCGACCCCACCGCGTCAGCGGGGGCGCATAGGGGTCGGGGGCGGTCGGCACTCTCACACCCTAGGAGCGGGGGCCGCGCGCGGCAGCAGGCCCAGGTCTCGGACGGCGTCCGACTTTGGTATCGGGCACGTCCAGCCCGAGGTCCGATGTGCGGCACCCGTGCGCCGACCAGGCTGGAGCCATGATCACCTTCGAGAACGTGAGCAAGAGGTACGGGGGCTTCACCGCCGTCGACGACGTGTCGTTCGTCGCCCGGTCCGGCCGCGTCACCGGCTTCCTCGGGCCGAACGGCGCGGGCAAGTCCACGAGCATGCGCATCATGGCGGGGCTGACGCTCCCGGACCGTGGTGTCGCCACGATCGGCGGCCACAAGTACGCCGACATCCCCAACCCGGGGCGCCACGTCGGCATCCTGCTCGACGCGTCGGCCCAGCACGCGGGGCGCACCGGCCGCGAGGTCCTCGCCGTCTCCGCGATGACGATGGGGCTCCCCGAGTCACGCGTCGACGAGATGCTGGAGACCGTCGGCCTCACGCCGTCGGAGGCCAAGCGCCGTGTCAAGAACTACTCGCTCGGCATGCGCCAGCGGCTCGGCATCGCCAACGCGCTGATCGGCAAGCCGTCCGTCCTCATCCTCGACGAGCCCGCGAACGGCCTCGACCCCGCGGGCATCCACTGGATGCGCGGGCTCCTCCGCGACTTCGCGGCCGAGGGCGGCACCGTCCTCCTGTCGTCGCACCTCCTGCACGAGGTCGAGATGATCGCCGACGACATGGTCCTCATCGGCCGTGGCCGCATCGTCGCGCAGGGAACCAAGCAGGAGCTGCTGCGCACCGCCGGGACCTTCGTCCGCGCCGACGACCCGCGCCTGCTGGCGAAGGTCCTCAACGACGCCGGCATCGCCGCGACCCCGTCCGGCGACGGCGGTCTGCGCACCGAGGCGGAGCCGGTCGCGGTCGGCCGCGCCGCCGCAGCGGCGGGGGTCGTCCTCGTCGAGCTGCGCCCCGCGGAGGGCGCCGGCCTGGAGGAGATGTTCCTCCAGCTCACCGCGTCCGACGCCCGCGAGAACGTGACCATCGAAGGAGCAGCAGCATGACCACCCTCGCCGCCCCCGGCACCCTTCCCACGGGCCCGGGCGCCACCCCGGACGTCCTCGACGTCTCGGGCACCCGTCCGGTCCCCATGACCCGCCTCATCCGGGTCGAGATGCGCAAGATGCGCGACACCCGGTCCGGGACGTGGCTGCTGTCGCTGGTCGGCGCGGTCGCGGTGCTGGTCACCGCCGGCTTCTTCGTCTTCGGCGACCAGGACGACCGGACCTTCCTCAACCTGCTCTCGATGGCCGGCATCCCGCTCGGCTTCGCGCTCCCGGTCCTCGGCATCCTGCTGATCTGCTCCGAGTGGGGCCAGCGGACCGCCCTCGTGACGTTCACCCTGACGCCGCACCGCGAGCGGGTCCTCGGCGCGAAGGTCGCCGCGGCCCTGCTGTTCGCCGTCGGCGGCATCCTGGTCGCCTCGATCCCGGCGGCGATCCTCGCCTCGGTCGGCGGCGCCGCCGAGCCGTGGGACGGCGTCACCGTCGCCGTCCTGGCCCGGGTCCTCCTCGCGTTCGTCCTCGGCGTCGTCTGGGGTCTCGCGTTCGGCGCGGCCCTGCTCAACTCGGCCCTCGCGATCGTCGCGTACTTCCTCGTCCCGACGCTCATCAGCATCGTCGGCGGGATCTGGAGCGGTGCCGGCGACACGCTCCAGTGGTTCGACCTCAACCAGTCGAGCTCGGTGCTGTACGACTCCGGGTCGGTGACCGGCGCCCAGTGGGCCCACCTGGCGACGGGCGTCCTCGTGTGGGTCGTCGTGCCCGCGGTGATCGGCACCTGGCGCGTGCTGCGCTCCGAGGTGAAGTAGCCCGCTCCCCGGACGGCGCCCTCCAGCGGCACCCTCACCCCTGCGGGTGAGGGTGCCGCCGTCAGGTTCCCCGGCAGGGGTGATCCGGCCGGCCGGCCGCACGACGAGGGTCGAGACATGAGCACACGACACCTCTCCCCGTCGCCCTCCCCTGCCCCCGCCGACGCCGTCCCCCCGGGCACCGGCCCGACCCTCACGCGGGGCTCGCTCCGGGACGGGCGGGGCGCCGTCGTCGCACGGCTCGCCGCCGCCTGGTGGACCGTCGCGGCCGGCGTCGCCCTCGTCGTCGCCCTGACCGGTCACACGCTCCCCGTCGGCGACGCGAGCAACGAGGCCGGCACCCCGCTCGTCGGGGTCGACGCCCGCGCGCTGACGTTCTGGATCGGCGCGCTGGCCGTGGTGGGGACGATCGTCACCCTGAGATGCCTGCGGCTCCCGGGGTCGCCCGCCACCGCCATCACCCGCCGCGTCCGGGTCGCCGTCCTCGCGGCGGGCGGCGTCGTGCTCGCGGGCGTCGTCGCACTCACGGACCTCACCGTCCTCGCACGGCTCGGTTACCTGCCGGTCCTGCTGATCCTCGCGCCGTTCGACGCGGAGTTCCGCGACGCGCTGCTGCACAAGATGGTCACGGGGGCGTCGACGTTCCAGACGGTCGCGCTCGTCGGCGGCGCGCTCCTCGCGGTCGCGCTGGTCCGGTTCGACCGGGCGGCGCGGGCCGCGTGCGCGTCGTGCGGACGCCACGCCGACGGACGGGACCCGGCCTGGACGACGCCCGCCGCCGCGGCCCGCTGGGGGCGACGCGTCACGTTCGCCGCCGCCGCGGTGCCCCTCGTCTACGCGGTGACGCGCATCGCGTGGGTGCTCGGCATCTCGCTCGGGTTCGACGACGTCGACGCCCTGCACGACGACAGCGGCTGGATCGCGGCGCTCGGGCTCGGCGGGTTCGCCGTCGTCGGGGCGGTCCTCACCCTCGGGCTGACGCAGCGCTGGGGCGAGCGGTTCCCCCGCTGGACGGCCGGGCTGGCCGGCCGTCGGGTTCCCGTGCCGCTCGCGGTGATCCCGGCGACGATCGTCGCCGTCGCGGTGCTCCCCGCCGGCTTCACGCTGATCGCGGGGGTCCTGGACGGCGACCTGCAGTTGAGCGGCGGCGGTCTCGCGGCGTTCGGACCGGCGTTCCTGTGGCCGATCTGGAGCGTCCTGCTGGGCGCGGCGACGTACGCCTACTGGCTGCGCCGCCGCGGCACCTGCCAGGTCTGCCTCCGCGGCTGACCGGCACCCCCTAGGCTCGGCGTCGTGACCGGAGCCGAGCCCCTGCCTGCCCCCACCCCCGACGACGTCGCGCAGCTCGCCCGCGTCCTGGTCGCGTGCGTCGCGGCGGGCGCGAGCGTGGGCTGGGTGGCCACGCCCCGGCCCGACGACGCCGCCGTCTGGTGGGCCGGGTTCCTCGCCGACCCGCAGACCCGCACCTGGGTGGTGCGGGGCGACGCCGGCGAGGTCGTCGGGACGGCGTCGCTGGTGCTCGCCGGCCAGGAGAACGGGAGGCACCGGGCCGAGGTCGTCAAGGTCCTCGTCCACCCCGGCGCCCGACGGCGCGGCCACGCCCGGACGCTCCTGCTCGCCGTCGAGGACGGCGCCCGCGCTGAGGGGCGGTCGCTCCTCGTCCTCGACACGAACGAGGGCAGCGACGCCGAGCGCCTCTACGCGGCGTCGGGGTACGTCCGCGTCGGCGCGATCCCGGCGTTCTCGCGCCAGACCGGCGGATCCCTGCACCCGACCGTCCTCTACTACCGGCAGCTCACGGCGGGAGCGGGCGAAGTCCCTCCCCAGGGGGACCCGGTCCGTCGCGAATCGTGATGGAATCGTGACATGAACGACTTCACGTCCGCCGTCGCCTCGATGTTCGCGGTCGGACGCACCCTCGAGTTCACCGTCGAGGACCGCCGCGGACCCCTTTCACCCGAGGACGCCGCCGCCGTCCGGGCGCTCGCCCACGAAGCCGAGTCGAACGACGGGGTCGCTCCCCTGTCCGAACAGCCCCTCCTGTCGCTCGAGAGCAGCGAGGCTCCCGTGCGGCACGTGCTCGCGCGTGCGTCGTCGTCGGAGCAGAACCGGCACACCACCGGGCGCGGGGCCCGCGGCCCGCGCGGCCCCCGGCTGCCCCCCGTGCTCGCGTACGCGCAGATCGACCTGGGCGGGACCTCGCGCGCGGGCGCGGAGCTCGTCGTGCACCCCCTCGTCCGACGACGCGGCATCGGGCTCGCCGTCCTCTCGCGCGCCATGCACGTCGCGTCCGCGCGGGACCGCAGCCTCGCGCTCTGGGCCCACGGCGACCTGCCCGCCGCCCGGCGGCTCGCGCGCAGCCGCAACCTCACCGTCGTCCGCGAGCTGTGGCGCATGGAACGCCCCCTCCCCGCGTCCGAGGGCCTCGAGGCCGAGGGGCTCGCCGCGGGCGACGCGCCCGCCGGGTACCGGGCCCGGACCTTCGTCGCCGGCCAGGACGAGCCCGCGTGGGTGCGGCTCAACTCGCGGGTCTTCGCGGACCACCCCGAGCAGGGGCGGGTCACCATGGCCGACGTGCGGGCCCGCGAGGCCGAGGACTGGTTCGACGGCGACGGCTTCGTGCTCGTCGAGCGGGAGTCCGACGGTGAGCCCGTCGGGTACTGCTGGACCAAGGTGCCGCCCGAGACGCCCCGCGTCGGGGAGATCTACGTGCTCGGCGTCGACGAGTCGGCGCGTGGCACCGGCCTCGGCGCGTGGCTCCTGCGGGCCGGGCTCGAACGCCTCGCCGCGCGGGGCGCCACCACTGTCGAGCTGTACGTCGACGGGGACAACGAGGCCGCCGTCGCCACCTACGAGCGAGCCGGGTTCAAGCGCGCCACGGCGGACGTGCAGCTCGCCGTCGGCTGAGGACGCGCGACGCGTCCGTCAGGCGTCGGCGGCGCGGGCGACGGGCTGGCGCAGGATCGTCCGGAGCCTCGCCGGGTCGGTGCGGCGCGCGTCGTTCAGGTAGATCTCGTGGTGCTTGCCGACCAGGCGCAGGCCCTGCTCGGGGACGAACCGGTCGTGCAGGTCCGCGAGGACCGGGCCCTCGTCGTCGTAGGGGCCGACGTGGAGGGTCTGGACGCACAGTCCCTCGTCGAGACCTTCGACGCGGACCTCGTCGATGACGGGCGCCTCACCCTTGGCCGCGACCTTCGCGCGCGCCGTCTCGACGTGCTCGTCGGTGACCCAGTCGGGCGTGAGGATCATCAACGTCCAGTCCCAGCGGGACTTGTCGCGCGCCGTCGTGAACGCGGCCGGGTCGGCAGCCCACCACAGCGCCTCGAGCGGCATGACCCCGTAGTCGCGGCCCAGCTCGTTCTTGCTGAAGAACTTCAACGTGTACGCGAGCGGGTACAGCGACGCCAGCGCGTCCCGGTACGCGGGCGCGGTGTTGGGGTCGCCGTGGCCGTCGACCATGAGATACCGCAGCGGCGGGACGGTGACGACGTCGAACCGTCCGCCGCGCGCCGCGTACGTCGGGATCTCACGCTTGAGGTCCGTCTTCACCGCTCCAGTCTCGCCCGGCGACCCGGCACGAGCATGCCCGGGCTCCGACGCGGAGGGTCACGATGCTGTACGTTCAGCGCACCCGTGCGCCGCAAGGAGATCGATGTCCCCCCGTCAGCCCCTTTCGCGGCACGCCCTCGCACCCGTGCTGACGTCGACGCTCGTCCTGGTCCTGGTGTCAGGCTGCGGCGCCACCGCGTCCGCGCCGACGACGACGACGGCCGCGAGCCCCACCACCGCCGCGCCGTCACCGACGGGGAGCAGCACGACGTTCACCGCACCCCCGTCGCCGGTCCCCGGCTTCAGCCCGGCGGCGAGCGGGCCGGACGACACCCTCACGTGCGACGACCTCGCGACCTGGGCGCTCGCAGGGGGGTGGGAGTTCGGCGACGACGACGCCCTGCAGGTGAGGACGTTGACCAACGCGCACCCCGTCCTCGACGACCAACGGACCGCCCCCACTCCCCCGAAGGGCGAGACGACGGTCGTGCTGGCCTGCGACTACGACGCAGGGTTCACGTCCGGCCGCACCACGTTCCTCGAGCTCCGCCTCGTCCTCCACCACGACGGCTACCTCTATCTGCGGTGACCGCCGGCTGGTCGCGGCGACCGTCCGACGCCTCGCCGGATGCCGCGCCCCGAGCGTCGCGGTCGCCGACGAGCCCGCTCAGAAGAGGGGCCACGGCACCGCGGGCATCGGGCCCTCGGGGGCGGGGAACCGCGCGGCGCGGAGCAGCCGCTCGCACCGCGCCGCGAGCGCGGCGGTCTCGTCGCCCGTGAGCAGGGCGGCGAGGCGGCGTCCGAGGTCGCCGTCCAGGTCCGCTCGCACGCGCTCGACGCCCGCGAGCTCGTCGGGATCGAGCGGCTCCCCGGACCAGCCCCACAGCACCGTCCGCAGCTTGTGCTCCTCGTGGAACGTGACGCCGTGGTCGACGCCGAACCGGTGACCGTCCGGCATGGGCAGCACGTGGCCGCCCTTGCGGTCGGCGTTGTTGACGACGACGTCGAAGACGGCCATCCGCCGCAGTGCCACCGAGTCCTCGTGGACCAGGCGGACGGGCTCGTCGTCCTCGTCGACGCCCTCGAGGACGGTCCGCCGGCCGCTCGAGTCGCCGTCGTCGTCCGCGCCGCCGTCCGCCGGGACGACGTCCACCGGGTCCTGGGCCGGGTCGGGCTCCTGCCAGAGCTGGACCATCCCCGGACCGTGCGGCCCGCCCCGCAGCCACGTCCGCGGGACGACGCCCCACCCGAACGACTCGGACACCAGATATGCGGCGACCTCCCGGTGCGCGAGCGTCCCGTCCGGGAAGTCCCACAGCGGCGCCTCGCCGGCCACGGGCTTGTAGACGACCGTGACCTCGCCGATCCGCCCGACGAACGTCGCGTTCGACGCGGTGCGCAACCGTCCGACGAGCTCGAGCTCGCCCGACAGGAGGTCGTCGGCCGGCTTCTCACCGGGACCGGGATCCAGGCCACCAGGCCCCGGCCCGACGTCGACGCGCTCGGTCACGCGGCGCCGGACTCGGCGTCGTCGGGCAGGGCGCAGTCGTGGCCGTCCGGGTCGATGGGCTCGCCGCAGCGCGGGCAGAACGGGCGACCGGCCTCGACGACGGCCATGGTGCGTTCTACGAACGCCCGCGCCGTGCCGACGGGCATCCGGACCCGCAGCATCTCGCTCGGCTCGCCGACCTCGTCCAGGTCGGCGGGGTGGACCGGGTCGTCGGGGTCGGACGGGTCCTCGTCGACCGGAAACGCCTCGATGAGGACCTGCAGCGTGCGCGGGTCCCAGCTCAGGTGGATCTCGCCGATCCGGAAGTCCTCCTCGACCGGCTGGTCGAGCGGGGCGTCGTCGACGAGCTCGGGCGGCGCCTCGGCCGGGATGCTGAGTCCCTCCTCCTGGGAAGCGAGGGTGTCGAGGAGCTGGGCGACGGAGGCGGCGAGCACGGCGGACTGCTGCTTCTCGAGCGCGACGCTCGTCATCCGCTTACCCGTGCGCGCCTGGAGGTAGAAGGTCCGCTCGCCGGGACGTCCGACCGTCCCCACGACGACCCGGTCCGGCCAGTCGAACTCGTGAACGAGGGTGGGCATGCCTCCACTCTAAGGAGCGAGCCGGACGTCCGTCAGTGGGTGGTGGCGGACCCGGCGCCCCCGCCGACCGGCGCGTCGCCCGCGAGGGCGGCGTCGCGGAGCCACGACAGGTCCCCTGCCTCGGTGTTCGTCGCGACGACCTCGGGCCGGTGCGGCCCGTACCGAACGACCGACACCGACGCCGGGCCGACCGCGATCCGCTGGAACAGGTCGAGGTGCATGCCGAGCGCGTCCGCGACCACCGCCTTGATGATGTCGCCGTGCGCGACGGCCGCCCACACCGCACCCTTCCCGTGGCGCGACTCGAGCTCGGCGTCGTGCCGGCGGACCGCCTCCACGGATCGCGCCTGCATCGCCGCGAGCGACTCACCGCCAGGGAACACCGCCGCCGACGGCTGGCCCTGCACGACCGCCCACAGCGGCTCCTTCGCGAGGTCGCGCAGCGGGCGTCCCTGCCAGTCGCCGTAGTCGCACTCCGTGATGCCCCGCTCGACGACGAGCTCGGGCGCCGCCGGTCCGGTCGCCTGCCGCTCGACGACAGCCCGCGCCGTCTGCCGGCAGCGTTCCAACGGGCTCGTCACCACCGCGACCAGCGGGACCGCGGCGAGACGGTGCGCCGTCGCGGCCGCCTGGGCCCGGCCCGTCGCGTCGAGCCGCACTCCCGCCGCCCGTCCGGCGAGGACCCCCTCGACGTTGGCGGTGGTACGACCGTGGCGGACGAGGAGGACGGTGGCCATGGCCCGAGCCTGCCACGTCGGGCGGCTCCCGCTCTGGAACGTCACAGACACCGAGGGGTCGACGACCTGACGATCAACCCAGCCACGGACGCGAGCATGAGTTCCCACCCGCTGGAACTCGCACAGCAGCGAGGCCCATGAACGCATCGACGCTCCGCCCGGCGGGCCAAGGAGATCACCCGACGGAGATCACCCGACGTGGTGTCCGGCCACCGCGGGGTGCGCCTGGAGGCCAGGACGGCGCAGGCCCGCGGATGATCCGGAGGCCGGACGCGTCGCGCCCATGGGTGAATTTATTGTTTCGTCCCAGGCTGGACGCCGCCAAACTTGGGCTGTCCGGACTGAACGTCGGGCCACGCGCCGCTCTCATGCCGGGGCATTCCGAGAGACTGGGCCAGTCTGGTGGTCGTCAACGATCATCCCCTCGCAGAGCCGCCCTGCCAGTAGACGGACAGCGGCCCGAACGTATGCATAGGCAATGTCTTGTATGGTCGGCGCTGACGACCAGCGTGGGCGCAACCTCGGGAGATGCAGGGCTCATGGTGCAGTACGCCTCGGCGACATCGAAAGGCGTCGCGACAGCGCGGATGTACGCGCTCGGTGGTGAGGTCAATGAGCCGTTGGGCCCGGGCAGCAAGGAGAAGCGCTCGGCGCTTGAAGCGCTTGGCCACTTCCTCGGGCTCGACCTCGCCGAGACGGCGCGCAAAGTTGAGTGCGGGCGGCTGATAGCCGGAGCGCTCGGTGTCGACTGGGACGCCGCATGCTGGTCGACCGGAGACACCATCACCCTGGTCGGCCTCAATCGCCTCGTCGACGCGGCGGTCATCAAGCGGCTGGTCAGAGTCCCAACGGCGGAGAACGCCGAGCTCCTCCGCAAGGTCGCCGAGTCGCGGCCACCTATCCCCGAATCCACCACCGTTCCGGCCATGCACACGAAGGGCACATCTATGCCGCTCACCAGCAGCGAGATCGAGGAGAGCGTCGCGGAGCACATCGCGAAGCTCAGCGAGGACTCCCTCTGCCCGGCAGGAATCTCGCCGGCGCCCCAGCCGATCCGCGCGACCGACGTCAGCTTTGTCGACGGATCGTGGCGCGACCGGCTCGCCGATGTCCAAGGTTGGCTCCATCTTCCTGAAGGCCTCGCAATCGACGCCTCTTCCGAGGACTTCGACCAGAGTCTCGGAGGTGCACTCGGGCTGAATGACCTCCCTGACGGCGGGACCTGGATGATCAACCTGCTCGAGCGCCTCCAGGAGCGGCTCGAGCGGGCGAGCGACCTCCGGGATCGCTTCCTGGAGTCGATGGACGACGAGGCAGAGGGGAGCGCCACCCTCGAAACCGCGACCCAGACATGGGTGGCGGCCTGGGACGAGGTCATCGATGAGGACGAGGCCGAGGAGAGCGGCCCAATCGACGCCGAGGCTGCGACGTGGCACATCCACGAGTTCGTCCAGCATGCGGGCGACGGCGAGCTCGACCTCAGCCCGTCATACCAGCGCGCCGACGTCTGGCCGACGGCTGATGCCCAGCTTCTCATCGAGTCGGTCCTTCGAGGGATCCCGCTGCCGTCGGTGATTATCCTGGAGCGCGACGACGACGACCGGAGCATCTTCGAGATCGTCGATGGCAAGCAGCGCCTCACGTCCCTCCTCCGCTTCGTCGGTGCGCACCCGAAGGCTCTCGAGATCGTGGCCGCAAAAGCGGCCGAGTGGGGTATCGCGGATCTCTCCGACATCTTCAAGACTGACTACCCCATGTTCAAGAAGCTCTGGAACAAGAACGAGCAGGCACGGATGACCGCTCAGGTTGAACGCGCGAACTACTTCCCGTTCCCGCTCCGCGGAGGAGAGGTCCGAACTCTCAGCGGCAAGCTGGCGGGGCTGCGCGGCAAGTACTACTCGGAGATCCGCGACGAGCCGATCGACGTCCAGGGAAAGAGCCGCACCGTCAAGGCCGTCTTCGAGCAGTCGACGTACAAGGTGCCGGTCATTCTCTACCGCCGTGTCACGCGAGCACAGGTGCACGAGGTGTTCAGCCTCTACAACAAGCAGGGAAAGCACCTCAACGCGGAAGAGATCCGCAACGCCCTCTACCACCAGCTCGACCTCATGCGCGCGCTGCTGGCGACGGCCGGTGACGCGGACGATGTCCGAGTGGTTGCTGATTTTCTCGTCGACGACTGGGACGACCTGAGCTCTACCCCCGCAACGCTCGCGGAGTACGGCTTCGGCAGGGCGGGCTACAAGCGAACCAAGCTCCTCTCCTGGGTCGCCGCGGTCCTGTTCCAGGAGTACGAGGGTGCAGAGTCACGGTCGACGGCCGGCCAGATCAACATGCTTCTCAAGCGAGTGAGCGAGAACAAGAAGGACCGTCTGCGGGAACGGAGCACTGTGCGGGACGCCATGCTCCTGCTCGACCACGGGCTCGACGCCCATGTCGTCGCCGCAGAAGGTTGGGCGCCGACCTTCCGCAACTCGCAGAGCAAGGGAAAGTGGCAGGAGCTCCAGCTGGTCGCGTGCCTCATCGGGCTCTCTTCAGCCGTCGCGGTGCGGGAGGATCTCGCAGACGACCTCGAGGATGCGATCGATGATCTTCGCCGCGCGTCGGCGAGCTGGAAGCGCCCCGTGAAGACGCAGTCGCGCCAGCAATGGGAGTTCGTCGCCCGCGTCGTCGTGGAGCTCCTCGACCTCCTCGGCATCGAGGTCGAAGAGGCCGACGCAGCGCTCCGCGACAAATTCGGTGCATCGGGCCTCACCGGCCTCGCCCGTCTCCACAAGGAGAGCCGCGTCACCGAGGAGACCCTGCAGTCGTGACCGGGAGCGATGCTGCACCTCACGGTGTCGAGCACGTCGTCCTCGCCCCAGAGCCAGCGCAGGACTCCTGGTGGTCCGCCTACGCGACCGCATTGGACGGTTCCGGCATCGGGGCAGTCAGCCGGGCGGTGATCGAGGCGGATGCCGAGTACATCGTGGCTCACGGGATCTTCGGCGACGGTTCACCGTCAGACGAGTGGCCAAGCTCGCGAGTGCGCCGAGGGCTCGTCATGGGTGCGGTCCAGTCGGGCAAGACCGCGTCGATGATGGCGGTGACCGCAAAGGCCCTGGACCGCGGGGTCGATGCCGTAGTCGTCCTCGCGGGCACGCGGACCGCCCTGTGGCTGCAGACGTTCTCTCGTCTCGTCGAGCAGCTGGACACCGGCCCCGGAAGAGCGCGGAGGCGTCTTCTGGTCCCCAGACGAAGCATCGCGACCGGCGAAGAGCTGCCGGGACCGGTCTCCGAGCTGTACGGAGTAGCGCCCGGGGCCGCATCGCGGGCTCTCGACCTCGGGAGGCCGCTCCTCGTGGTCGCAATGAAGCACGCAGTTCACATCGAGCAGCTCGCCCGTAGTCTTCACCAGCGCTTCTACCCGTTGACCGCGGGACGCATCGAGCCATTCCACGTTCTCGTGATCGATGACGAGGCCGACGACTCGTCGATCGTCGATGCTTCGCTCGAAGGATCACCCGATGATCTTTCAGTTCAGCGCAAGCAGATCCCACGACGAATCCTCGATCTGTGGGAAGACCGCCGACAGCCCGGCCGCACAGCGAACGACCGCCTCTACGCAACCTATCTCGCCTACACCGCAACACCGCAGGCGAACCTTCTTCAGGACGACGGGAACCCCCTGGCGCCGAAGGACTTTGTTGCGAGCCTCCGGACTCCGGGAACGGAAGGAGATCCGGAGGTACGCACCCCAAGCTACCGTGTGCCGGAAGGTGTGACGGGCTGGTACACGGGTGGTGAGATCTTCTACCGCACCATGGACGGGATCCCGCTCTGCGTGCCGACCGACGACGTCGCCGACGACGACCTGGTGCCGGACGCCCTGCGCGCCTACCTCGTGGCCTCTGCGGTACGCGTCGGGAGGCGCCCCGGAATCTTGGGACCGGCAACAGCCCGCAATCGGGTCTTCGGCTCGAAGGCCGAGGCGCAAGCAGCCACCGACGTGATGTCGATGCTGATCCACCCCGCATCAGCAAAGGACGTCCACTTCGAGGTCGCCGACCAGGTCGTCGCGTGGTCTATTGGCGAGAGGACCGACCTCCCGGTGGGCAATCCTGCTGACGAGGCCGGGCATCGCTGGCTACGGCGGGACGGCGTCGAGCAGGACATCACCCTCCATCCCGATCGTTGGTTGCGTTGGCTCGAGAGCTACGGCGAAGCCGCGCAGTTCGTCAATTCGGCATTCGACCCACCGGAACCGAGGCGGGTGCCGAGCTCCGATCGTTGGGACGAGATCCGGACGATCATTCTCGACGAAATCGTTCCAGGGACTGCCGTCGCCGTCATCAACAGCGACGAGAACGCCGACGACCGTCCCGAATTCGGGCCGTGGCAGGACGCCCAGGGCTGGCACGCGCCTCGCAACCTCTCGACCATCTTCGTCTCGGGAAACGTGATGTCGAGAGGGCTGACGCTGGACGGACTCTCGACGACCCTGTTCACGCGCCGCTCGAACGCCCCGCTCGCCGACACGCAGATGCAGATGCAGCGGTGGTTCGGCTACCGAGGCAAGATCCTCGACCTCTGCCGGGTCCTCACGACCAGCGACCAGATCAGCCTCTTTGCGCAGTACGACCAGAACGACGAGGCACTTCGGCGCGACATCCTCGAGGCGATGCGTACCGGCGATCGCACGCCAGACTTCACGATCCTCCAGGGGAAGGATTTTCGCGCGACCGGCAAGATCTCCGGTCTCCGTTCCGAGCCGCTGTTTCCCGGCGACCACCCCTTCGTGCGGCACATGAATCCCGCGGAGGACGATCCGAACCTTGCGCTGGTCGCTGACCTCTTCGGTTCGGACGATCTCGTGGTCGGAAGCGTCAACGCCCCGCGCGGGCTCCTGCTCAAGCAGACGTATGGTCTGATGGAGACGGCCGACCTGCTGGACCGCATGCGCTATCGCGACCATGGCGACGACGGCTTGTCCGCGGAGCGAGGCAGATGGGCCTCGCTCGCACACCATGCGGGTCTTCCGAGCACCTTCCGCCTGTATCGCGCCCCGCAGGTCCCGCACAGCGTCGACCTCGGGTCGGCGTCACCGTACGTGATGGCCGCGTATCTCCGGTTCTGGTCCGAGTGCCTGACGAGGCGGGTCCCCGGAGTCGTCTCGTCGGACGATCCTCCGGTTCGCTGGAACCTCGTCGACCTCGGCGCACGGCGGGAGCTGCAACCTCGGTTTCGCGTAGGGCTGCGCTTCGGTGGCGGCGACCCGCTGACCGATGGCCCTCTCGCCAGACTTGGCGTGCCGGTCCGTCCTATGGAGCGCAGCCTCGTCGGCAACGACATGCATGCAAGCTGGGGATCACGGAACCGCACCGACGACGGCATCGTTGGCGACGAGCTGTTTGATCGCGCCGCCCCTGAGTCACGGGTGACCCTCACCGACGACGGTGCCAGGCGTCCCGGATCGGACGGACTGCTCTTGTTCCACGTCGTCCGAAGAGAGAGTGGCCGCGCAACGATCGCGCTGGGCGCCTCGATCCCGCGCGGTGGTCCGGACCATGTCCGGGCAAGACGCTAGCCTCCCGCACAGCCGATGCCACGCGCGAGAGGATGTGCGTATGACGGAAGCTCCAACCGAACGGTCGTTCGAGTGGCTGCGTGACGAGGTCCTTCAGCTTCGACCCGCTGCGAAGTCGGCCGAACGAGACCTGGTGTGGGCAGATGCCGAACACACACTCGCGGTCGCACGCGAGCCGGAGGGGCGACTGGAGATCTTCCTCCTGGGCGACGAGCTCCAAGCAGCGACCCGTCCGGTGCGCGAGCGTCTCCAGTACCAGGTCTGGCACCGCGCTGCCGGGGAGCCGATCAGGGCGAACCGCCTCGTCCTTCCCCACTCCGACGGCTTCGACGGGGCGGCAGCATTCGTGTGTGCGGAGCTGGTCGCGAACGGGTACCACGACATCCCCGCGACAGCGTTTGCGCTGACGGAGCCTGTCATCGCGATGCTGCTGGGGCGCGCGACGGCCCGCGACGAGGTTCTCGTCGGGCTCGCCGGCGAGCTACTCGTTCTGCGGGCTCTCCTCGCTGCCGCTCCTCCTGCGGGACGCGCGGAGCTGCTCGGGTCGTGGGCAGGCAGCGCACCTTCTTCGCGTGACTTCCAGATCGGGGACGTCGGGCTCGAGGTCAAGACCACGACCGGCCCGACCTCCAAGCACCACATCCAGGGATTTCACCAGGTTGAGGTAGGCGTTTCGGTCGGCGGCGTGCCCGAGGCCAAGCTCTTCCTGCTCAGCCTGGGCATCTCCTGGCTTCCTGCTGGCACCCCGCAGGGGTGGTCCGTCTCTTCCCTCGTCGACGCGACGCTCGGGCTGCTCGCCGAGGATCAGGACCGCGACGACCTTCGCTTCAAGGTCCGCCAGTACGGAGGCGATGGTGGGCAGGGGTACGACCACATGAAGGACCGAGAACTTCCGCGATTCACCCGCCGGTTCACTACTCGCTTCGAACGGCTCTACGACCTGGACGACCCGGCGATTCGCCTGCTACGTCGACCCGACATCGAGCCGTTCGACGCGATCGACCCGGAGTCGGTCGCTTACAGCGTCGATCTCCCCACGCAGGTCAGGGGTGACCTCAATCCCGTCGTCGGCCTGCCGTCGGTGGTCGGAGCCGTGCTCAGCTCATCCGGCTTCGGACACCCCTGAGCGTCGTGCCCGAGATCGGCTGATCGTCAAGCGGCGCTGCTACGCCGGTCAGCCGAGTGACGGCGGTCGGGAACGCTTCGCCGGCCGCTGCGACGGCCGCCACCAACTCGGGCGGGAGGTCCTTGGCCTCGCGCTCATTGAGCACGTGCGCACGGAAGACATGCCATGCAGCGCCGATCGAGACGCCGTTGCCGGCCTGCTTGTAGGACGCCTTGTCGGCCTGCTTACCGAAGTCGAACGACGAGGGCATCCCTTGAAGCCGGATGACCTCGTCAGGCGTCAGCCGGCGCATCCGCGACCCGACGATCGAGGTCTGGTTGATCGCCACCAGCGCGGGCACATAGGTGGCGCGCCTCACTCGCACGCCGGAAGGGCGGAGCTGGATGACGCACTCGGTCAACGACTTTGCGTCCTGCGCCTGCCACTCGAACTTCCTCCGAGACGCGGGAAACTTGGAAGCGACCTCGGGGTGCGCTTCTCTCCAACCCTCGATGACGTCCCGGTGCCGGTCGTAGAACCGCGCGTTCTTCCGGAGGAAGTCTTGCTTCCAGGTCGGCAGGGCGGCGAGGGCGTCGGAGTCGAGCGAGGATTCCGGAACCCAGTCGTCTGACCACAGCGGGAAGCCGGGGAGCCTGTCTCCCGTCGACGCACGCATACGACGGACGAAGTCGTCCCATGCAGCCACCCACTTCGTCTCGTCGTCGTCCAACGTGTAACGGTCGAGACCGTCGATCGAGTCGTCGTCGTCGAGGATTCCCTCGATCCGCCAGCGCTCTGGCGACCACCCACCCACCACCTCGCGCCTGAGCGTGGGAGCGGGCTCCAGACCCTGCCGCAGCTCAGCCCTCACTCTCCCCGGACCGATGTACGTCCCGAGGATGTAGACGCGCTCCCGCACCTGAGGCGTGCCACCCATCTCCGGAGGGAGGAGATGGGGAGAGAAGATCGTCGGGGTGCTGGAGACTCGGTAGCCCAGGTCGCGCAACGTCTCGATGATGACGTCCCACTCGTGCTCGTGGCGCGGGCCTGCGAGGTTCCGGACGTTCTCGAGGAGGACCACCGGCGGCTTCTTCTCCTCGAGTATCCGGGCGATGTTCCAGAACAGCGTGCCGCGCGCCTCGTCCATGCCTCGCTGGCGCCCCGACTTCGAGAACGGCTGACACGGGAACCCTGCAGCGAGGACCATGTGCGGCGGCACTGCAGCAGGGTCGGCAGCCGTGATGTCGTCGTTGATGGTGGGTCGTGGTTCTTCGATCGGCAGCGGCTCGACCCAGTTCCTCAGGTAAGTGTTGCGTGCAGCCTTGTCCTTCTCCGAGACGTAGACGCAGCGACCACCCGCGTGATCGAGCATGGCGTGGAACCCGCCGATGCCTGCGAACAGATCGACGTAGTCGAACGGCGCGACTCGGGCGGGCTCGGTCATGGACCCAAGCTTAGCTTGATCGGCCCTCGACGCCATGCCACCAGGCGTCGCGCCGCGCATCATAGGCTGGTTGGGACTCACGCTGCAGATCCCAGCACCAGCTACCCACGCCGGAGCCACCGATCCCGACATATCACGTACCCGAGCATCCCGGCTCGTCGTCCGAGGCCGTCTCTCAACGCATGTCCCAGGCCCTTCGACGCGACACGAGACCGGAGCTCCTGCTGCGAAGGGAGCTGCATCGTCGCGGGCTCCGCTACCGACTCATCGTGAAGGTCCCGGGCAACAACCGACGGACCATCGACATCGCGTTTCCCCGCCAGAAGCTGGCCGTATTCATCGACGGGTGCTTCTGGCACGGGTGCCCGGCCCATGGGACCGCACCTAAGTCGAATTCTCTGTGGTGGAGCCAGAAGATCGACGCGAACAGAGCACGCGACGCTGACACCAACCTGCTCCTCGACGCCGCCGGCTGGGGCGTGCTCCGGCTCTGGGAGCACGACCCAGCAGAAGCCGCAGCCGATCAAGTGATCGCCGCGCTGGCCTCGCACGAGCGTTGCTCGACTACCTGACGACCGATCAGGAAACCCTGGTCAACATCCGGCGGCGTGCCCGCGACGAGATCTTCGCCGTCACTCGTGGCGGCGGTGGTCGCGCGGACGGTACTGTCACCGCGCAGGGGTCGGAGGAGGTCGAGGGTGAGCGTCGTGAGCGGTGCTCGCGCAGGTCAGGACGCGCTCCTGTCGGACGGCGTCCAGCTGGACCTCTTCGACGGGCTGGCGGTGGACGGCGAGCGCGAGGCGAGCGCGTGGGGCGCCGCCGCACCACCGCCCCCGCCCCCCGCGGACGAGCCCGCCGCGCTCCGCGGCTCGGACGCCCTTCTCACGGCCCAGGGCATCGACCGGCTGCTGCTGAGCGAGGCGTTCACGACGCTCGCGGAGCACGACCGCGCGTCCGCCCCTCTTACGGGGGTCCGCCTCCACGTCGAGGTGCGGCTCGAGGGTGCCGGGCAGGTCCTGACGGTGGCGTCGTCGGTCGAGCGCGAGGTGCGGCGTCTGGAGTCCGCGGTGGGTGCTTCCGCGGCGACGGAGCCGGCGTCGGACGCGGCGCTCGCGGGGGCCATTGCGGCGGCGCAACCCCAGGCGAGCGGGCCGGGCGGGCTCCGGATCGCCGGCGCGGGCGGGAGCGCCGGGACCCTCATGCTCGTGCTGGAACCGGTGAGCCCGACGACGCCGCTCGCCCGCTGGCCCCGGGTCGCGCTCGCGCTCGCCGCGTCGGCGGTCGCGGATCGCGGCTTCCGCCTCGCTGACGGCGCGAGCCCGCAGCTCACGGTCGAGCTCGCACGGCCGCGGTCGCGCGCGGTGGCCGGCGGCCTGCCGGACGACGCCGTGACGATGATCCTCGTCGGTCGCCAGGCGGGGGCGACCCGTCAGGTGCGCGTCGTCACGACGGGCGAGCGCGACGGTGGATGACCGCGCGGTCGTGCGCCGGCTCGAGGGTATTCTCCGCGCATGCCGCTGATCGCCGTCGAGGGTCGAGCCGTCCGGTTCCAGCGCGCCGAGCGGGGGACGCTGACCGTCGGCGTGTCGTTCTCGGGCGAGGCGCGCGAGCCGGTCCTCGAGCACGCGCGGCGCACGCACGGACGGCTGGTCGACGAGGCGAAGGCGCACACCGACGCGGGGACCGCGACCTGGTGGGGCGCCGACGGCGTCGCGGCCTGGGCGTTCCACGAGTGGGTCAAGCCGGAGCCGCACCTCGACTCGCAGAAGGTCCTGCGGTTCCGCGCGAGCTCGCGCATCCGCGTGAAGTTCCGCGACTTCTCCGTCCTCAGCACCTGGGCGTCGGCCGTCGCCGAGCGGACCGGCGTGAGCCTCGACGGCGTCGAGTGGGCGTTGACGGACACGACCCGCGTCACCCTGACGAAGGAGGTCCGGCGGTCCGCCGCGCTCGACGCCCGCGCGCGGGCGTCGGAGTACGCGAGCGCCTTGGGCCTCGGCGAGGTGCGCCTGGTGACGCTCTACGAGGCCGGGCTGCGTCCCGACGTCGGCTCCCGCCCGGGACCCACGACCGTCGCTGCGCGAGGTGCGGCGGCGAGCAGCACGAAAGGCAGCGGCTTCGAGCTGCGCCCCGACGACATCGAGGTCACGGCCGCGGTCTCGGCCGACTACGACGCCGCCTGAGCGCGCCGGAGGCTCGGCCGGGAACGCTCCAGTGCGCCCGAGTGACGCACGACCCGCCCGAGTTCACCCCGTCGATCCTGTGCCCGCGCGTTGACACTGCTGAACACGCGGCCAGACGATGGTGGACGTTGTGACCTGGCTCACAATCTGCCCCACGCACCGGACGACGCCCCCTCTCGCGTCCCGCACGTGCTCCGCGCGCGCCGCGCGCCACCTTCCGCACTTCGTCGTACCTCTCGATGGGGAGAGCTCATGCGCACCTCCAAGAAGCTCGCGGCGCTCGGCGCCGTCGCGCTCGTCTTCGCCACGCCTGCCGCGGTCGCGTCCGCCCACGGCAAACCCGTCCACACCCCGAACCCGGTCGTCCAGTCCGACCAGCTCGTGGCGCCCTTCAACCTCGACCTCTCGTTCGGCAAGGTCTACTTCGCCGACGGCGGCCTCAACATGGTCGGCACCCTCGGCATGGGCGGTGCTCCGGTACCGATCGCGACGGACCAGCCCGGCGCGTCCGGCGTCGCCCGCTCCGGTGACGGCCGGTACCTCGCCTTCACCACCACCGTCACGAACGAGGAGACGTTCGAGAACTCCGCGAGCGGCCTCAACATCTGGGGACCGCTCGGCAGCCGCGTCTACGCGGACACGCACGCGTTCGAGGTCGCGAACAACCCCGACCAGGTCAACCACTACGGCATCACCAACCCGAGCCAGTGCGTCACGGACGCCTTCACGGCTGCCGGGTTCCCCGTCTCGTACACGGGGCAGGTCGACTCCCACGCCTATTCCGTGGCCTCGGTCAGGAACGGCTGGGTCGTCGCCGACGCCGGTGCGAACGCCCTCTTCAAGGTCAGCTCGACGGGCACGGTCAGCACCCTCGCGGTCCTGCCGCCCCAGCCGCTGAAGATCACCGCGGCGCAGGCTGCGGGGCTCGGGCTGCCCGACTGCGTCGTCGGCGTGACGTACGCGTTCGAGCCCGTGCCGACGGACGTCGAGGTCGGCCGTGACGGCGCGCTCTACGTGACGACGCTGCCCGGCGGCCCGGAGGGTCCGCAGCTCGGCGCCCGCGGTGCGCTCTGGCGGGTCGACGCCCGCAGCGGTCACGTGACGAAGGTCGCGGGCGGCTTCCTCGGCGCGACCAACCTCGCGCTCGGCACGCACGGCCAGATCTACGTGGCCGAGCTGTTCGGCGGCAAGATCTCGATGGTCGACCGCGGCCGGGTCTCGACGTTCGTGACGCTGCCCGGCGTCGTCGCCGTCGAGACGGCACGCAACGGCTCCCTGTGGGCCGCGACCATGGCGAACGAGGACCCGGCGGCGCCGGGCACGGTCGTCCAGGTCACGCGCGGACACACCCACTTCTGGGGACACGTCCACCGCTGACGCACGAGCGGGTCGCGCCTCGCGGCCCGCACCGAGGAGCCGAGATCCGTTCGTCGCGCCCTGCGCGACGGATCTCGGCTGCTCGTCGGTCGACACGTGGTCCGCACTCGTACGTCGACGTACAGACTGCGACGGTGGAGGGCATGAAGGCACTCACCGTCAGCGAGGCCCGCGCCACGCTCCCGTCGGTCCTCGACCGCGTGGAGCGTGCTCGCGAAGCCGCTCCGGCTCGGCTCGGACTCCGACAAGGCGCCCACCCTCATCAGCTACCTCGGCAGGCTCGACCTGCTTCCGGTCGACGCCCCGACCGCGCGCCTCTCCCTCGCGCTCGCCGTGAAATACGGGCTCGGTCCAGCCGGCGCGACGCACCTCGCGACGGCGGTCGCCGTCGACCGCTTCCTCACGAACAACCGCGAGGACTTCCCCCGCTCGATCACCGAGCTCGACGTCGTCTACCCGGACGACCTCCCTGGCGTCACGTCACCGTCATGACCGGGGCGCGATCCACTCGATCGTGTGGAGCAGGTCCTTCGACGGGCGGCTGACGCCGTTGTTGTGCCGCGGCTTGGCCTTCCTGCCCCACGCGTCGTCGCCGAGGAACGACGGCACCCCGAACGGCAGGTCGCCGCGCGGGATCGGCGCGTAGTCGGACTCGCGGAACGACGTGCCGTAGTTCGGCAGCGCGAGCCCGGCGGCGCCGTCGGCGTCGGGGGTGACGACGGCGCGGAGCCGTGGGACGGCGTCGCGCCAGGCGCTCAGCAGCGCGGACGCGCTGCGCGACGACGGGTGCGGCACCCGCTCGACGTGCACCCCGGCGGGCAGCCCCGCCCACAGGTCGAGCGCGCCCTGCGCCTGCCCGCCGAACGCCACGACCGCCTGCAGCTTCGGCCCGGTGATGAGCGCGAGCAGCTTCTCGCGCCAGGCGACCTGCTCGGGCAGCGGCAGGACGTCCTGCTGGGCGCGCGACGCCTTCGACGGCAGCAGCGCGTACGCGTAGGCGTTCACGCACACGTACGACGACGTCAGGCCGAGCTTCGTGAGGAAGCCCTGGACGCGCTGCCCGGCGTCGCCGACGAGGGTGCGGTGCGCGACGCGCTCGGTCGGGCCGGGGTCCGACGCGAGGCACAGCACGCGCGCCGCACCGTTGAGCCGACCGCGGTACAGGATCGGCCCCCAGTCGTACCAGAACAGACCGGCGTGGGCGGCGTACGACGGCAGCGCCGCGAAGTGCTGTGCGACCGCGCTCGGCGGGCCGGGGTCGAAGGTCGGGGTGGACATGGTTCCTCCTTGCGTCCGCGGGGTCACTCGTCCCCGAGCACCTGCGCGCAGAAGCTCAGGAGGTCGGCGTTGCCGTCGAGCAGGTCCCGCTTGGTCATCGTGTAGGGGCGCCCGGCGACGCCCAGGTCCTCGAGCGGTATCCCGTCGCCCGCGGCCGACCGGACGGCGCGCCGGACGGCGACCGTCAGCCCACAGCCGGCAGGGAGCGCGGGCAGCGGGTCGTCCGTCCCCGCGGACGCGTCGCGGAGCTGCGCGTACGTCCACACGGTCGCGCCACCGCCGCCCGTGGCGTGCGCACCGGTTCCCGCGCCCACCGCCACGAGCCGCCCGACGCCGTTGTCGAGCCACCCGGCCGCGAACAGGTCGCCCGAGGAGTAGGTGGTCGCGTCGACGACGGCGACCGCCCGCCCCGGGTACGCGCGCGGCCGGTCCCGGCACCAGGCGGGGTCGGTGACCGGCAGGGGCTGCGAGTACACGTCACCCGTGGTGACGGCGTCCTGCAGCGAGGGGCTCCACGCCTCGAGCTCGAGCCGGTTGAACGGGCTGTCGGCGAGCTGGCGGGTCAGCGGCGTCGCGACGAGGCTGAATCGCGTGGGCAGGACGGGACCGTCCGTGAAGAGCTGCAGCAGCCGCTCGGCCGCCCACACGAGGCCGCCCGGGTTGCCACGGAGGTCCACCACGAGCCGCTCCTGCGGGAGGACCGCGAGCAGGGCGGCGACACGGTCCAGATAGGCGTCGTCGTCCTGGACGTCGAAGGACCACAGCCGCAGGTAGCCCGTGCGGTCGTCGAGGGCGCGGGCGGAGACGACGTCCTGCAGGGCGTCGTCTCGGGCGCCCGCGGCCTGGTCCGCACGCCACAGGTCCGTCGAGAACTGCATCTTCTTCGCCCGGCGCACGGCCTCGCCCGCCGGGTCGACGGCCAGCTTGCGGGCGAGGCGCGCGTCGTGGACGGCGGTCGCGGCGCGCCCCGGCGCGAGCACCCGCCAGTCGAACCGTGCCTCGCGCACGGTCCCGAGCCCACCCCCGCGGCGCACCGGCCGGTACCCGACGACGACCCACCACTCGTCCGGCGGCGGCCCGTAGTCGAGGGCGCGGAACGTCAGCGACTCGAGCGCCCGCGCCCGGCGCGCGTCCGGACGGCCACCCGTCTCGACGTCCGCATGGAGCTCGACGGCCCGCCCGATCGGCACCCCGTTCCACGACACCACCTCGGCACCGGGGCCGAAGTCGGCGGGTACCCCGTCGCCCTCGGAGACCTTCGACACGACGAACGTCGGGCCCGGTCCGTACGCCTCGACGAGGAACGGCAGCGTCGCGACCCGGCCGTGCAGCGGCGTCGGACCCGCGTAGCGGGTGTGGCGGTCACGCAGCCCCGCGACCACTCGCGTCAACGTCTGGTGGAACTCGGCGTCCGTCAGGTCCCCCGCCCGACGGCGCAGCAGCGCGAGCGCCTGCACCGGGTCCGTCGCGTACGCGGCGCGCTTGGCGGGCAGGTGGGCGTAGACGCCCTCGAGGACGGTCGCGAGCGCGTCGATCACCTGGAGCCGCTCGCCGCCGTCGAGGTGGGACGCTGCGGCGAGCCGGGGTGCGGCGTCGGCGAGGAGAGTGCCGCGCAGCGCGTCGGCCACGGGGGCGTGGGTCGTGGTGGTCACGGTCGCCTACCCGTAGTACCGGGCGAGCCCGTCGAGCAGGCCGCCGTGGAAGCCGCGCCCGCGGACGGAAGCCAGCCAGTCGGCGTCGTGCACGAGGGACTGCAGGGGCGGGACGACGACCTGGCCGAGGTCGTGCGGGAGGCCGCCGACCGGTCCCACGCCTGTCGGCATGTCGAGGGCGAGCTGCAGGCCGAGGTCGGGGCTGGCGTCGACGCCGCCCGCGCCGAACGCCTCCGCGCGCTCCTGCGCGACCTCGATCTCGTGCTTCGGGTCGGCGCGCACGGCTTCCAGGCGCGCCACCACGTCGTCCCACGCCCACGGCGTCGTGCCGTCGGTGGGGTCCGTCAGGACGAGGGCCATGGTGCGGTCGCCGACGCGAACCGTGGTGGGAGCCGGCGCCGCACCCGGCCTGGAGGCCGCGAGCGCCGGCGTCAGGAGCGGGGCCTCGCCGTAAACAGGCTTGCCGGCGACGACGACGAGACGGACGTCGTCCTCGGTCGCGCGGACGAGCGCGCGGTACGGGTTCGCGCGGGGCGTCGCGTCGAGCACGAGCAGGTCCGCGAGCGCGCCGGGCTCGAGCCTCCCGACCTGTCGCCCCCAGGCGCGGAACAGCACGTCACCGGGCGAGGACGTGACCATGCGGGCGAGGTCCTCGTCGGTGAGACCCCAGCCGAGGTGGCCGCTGACGAGCCGGGCGGCCTTGAGCTCGCCCAGCACGTTCTTGCTGCCCGACGGCGCCCAGTCGGCCCCGAGGCAGACGTCCAGTCCGGCGGCGCGGGCCGCGGGGACGTCGGTGGTCTGACCGTAGAGCCAGAGGTTCGAGAAGGGGCTCCACGCGACGGCGCCGGCGTCGGTCCAGTCGGCGAACCGGCCGGCCGGCACCGAGGTCGCGTGCACCGCGACGAACCGGGGCTGCAGGCACCCGGCCGCTTCGGCGTCGTCGTACTCGCGGGCGACGATGCTGCCCTGCTGCCCTTCCCCGCAGTGGTAGACGAACGCCGACCCGGCGCGCATCTTGTTGGCGCGGTCCGCGAGCACGGCCGGGGTCGCGGTGAGGACGGACGCGAGGACGAGGTTGCGGTTCCCGGTGCCGAAGGACTCGTCGTCGATGTTGCGCACGAGCCAGCCGTCGCGCGGGCGGTTGCTCGGCGGCGAGCCCTGGATCGACGTGGTCCCGCCGACGAGCGCCTTGACCTCGACGTAGGCCAGCAGCTCCGCCGGGCAGGCGGTGATGAACGCGTACGCCGGCCACGTCGTCGACGCCGCGTACGACGCCGCGCGCGGCCACGCGTCGTGGTGCGGCCACGGGGTGGCCCGGGTCGGCTCGGCCCACAGCGGCAGCGTGTTGTACGCGAGGTGGTTGTGCAGGTCCACGAGGCCGGGCAGGACGAGCGAGTGCCCCACGTCGACGACGGGTGCGCCGCGCAGCTCTGCGGGTCCCTTCGCGGTGCCGCGCGTGACGGCGGCGATCGTCCCGTCGTCGCGGACCCAGACGCGGCCGCTGAACGCGGCAGGAACGTCGTCGGCCATCGTGACGATGCGTCCGTGGATCGCCCAGCCCGACATGTGCGCCTCCTTCGGCACAGGACTCCTTGCTCCGAGGGAGCCGTGCCGCGGGCTGCCCGGGACGGCTGGGCCGGGTGAACTCCGTGAGGCGGGGCCACCCCCAGGCGCCGAGATCTCCTGCTCGTGCACAGGCGCGGGGACGAGCGCGGGTCGGCACGCGGCCCGTCGGCGGGCGCTGCTACGGTCCGGGACATGACCACGACGGCGCAGCCCCCGGCCCTGTTCGCGGTGCCGCGCACGAGTCGTCTGCGAGTCCACACGTCGGAGCGCGCGGACGTCCTGGTCGACGAGCTGGCCACGGTGCTGGCTGCCGACCCGCCGTCGGACCCGTTCGCCGCGGAGGTCGTCGCCGTCCCGACGCGTGGGGTCGAGCGGTGGGTCGCCCAGCGGCTGTCGCACCGGCTCGGCACCGGTCCCGGCGGCGAGGCCGGAGTGTGCGCGAACGTCGTCTTCGACTCGCCGGCGCGCGTGCTGCACGGCGTCGTCGCCACGGCCGGTGGGGTCGACCCGGACGCCGACCCGTGGGACCGAGAGCGCCTGGCCTGGCACGTGCTGCGTGCCATCGACAGCGGGATCGAGGACGGCGAGCCGTGGGCCGCGCCCCTCGCTCGCTTCCTCACGGACCCGCCGGGTCCGTCGGCCGCGGACGGCGTCAGGGCGGGGCGCCGGATGCGCCTCGCACAGCGGGTCGCGGCGCTGTTCGCCGAGTACGGGTCGCAGCGACCGTCGCTCGTCACGGCGTGGGCGGACGGCCGGGACGACGACGGTGCCGGCACCCCCCTCGCCCCGGACCTGACCTGGCAGCCCCACCTGTGGCGGGCGGTCCGGGACTCCGCCGCGGTGCCCAGTCCCCCCGAGCGGCTCGCGACGGCGGCCCAGGTGCTGCGCGCCGACCCCGGCGTCGTCGACCTGCCGGCGCGCCTGTCGGTCTTCGGCCCGACGCGGCTCGCGGAGGCGCACCTGGACGTGCTCGACGCCCTCGCGGCGCACCGCGACGTGCACCTCTGGCTGCCCCACCCCTCCCGAGCGCTGTGGCGCCGGGCGACCGAGACCGGCGACGGCCTGCGCAGCGGGCCCGCGCCTCGCCGAGCGGCGGTACCGTCGGCCGCGACGCACCCTCTGCTGGGGTCGCTCGCGCGCGACGCGACCGAGCTCAGCGTCCGGCTCGCGGCGCGGGACGCCGAGGTCACGCACCACCCGGCCCCTCCGCCGCCGAGCACGGTCCTGGGGACGCTCCAGGCGGCGCTGCGCGCCGACGCCCGTCCCGTCCCGGGCGAACGGCCGACGGCGCTGCCTGCGGACCGGACGATCGAGGTGCACGCCTGCCACGGCCGGTCGCGCCAGGTCGAGGTGCTCCGCGAGGTCGTCGTGGGCCTGCTCGCGGACGACCCGACGCTCCAGCCGCGCGACGTCGTCGTGCTGTGCCCCGACGTCGAGGCGTTCGCGCCGCTCGTGACCGCGACGTTCGGCGCCGCGTCCACGGAGACGACCGACGCCGCACCGCACCCGGGGCGCACGCTCCGCGTCCGGATCGCGGACCGCTCGCCGGCCCGCACCAACCCGCTGCTGCGCGCCGTCGCGGACCTGCTCGCGCTCGCAGGGTCGCGCGTCACGGCGTCGGCGCTGGTGGACCTCGCGGGTCTGGACGCGGTCCGGCGACGGTTCCGGCTCGACGACGAGGACCTCGAGCGGCTGCGGACGTGGACGCTCGAGTCCGGGGTCCGGTGGGGCGAGGACGCGACGCGGCGCGGGCGTTTCGGCGTGCGGGTGGGTCAGGGCACCTGGTCGGCGGCGATGGACCGCCTCCTCCTCGGCGTCGCGATGTCCGACGAGGACTACCGACACCTCGACGCGACGCTCCCGCTCGACGACGTCGGCAGCACCGACGTCGACCTCGCCGGGAGGTTCGCGGAGCTCGTCGACCGGGTGACCGGCCTGCTCGCCGAGCTCGAGGGTGCCCGCCCCGCCGCCGGGTGGTTCGACGCGCTCGACCGGGCGCTGGTCCTGCTCACCGACACCGCACCGGCGGACCAGTGGCAACGGGTCGAGGCTCGGGCGGTCCTCGCCGACGCTCGGGCGAGCGCGGGCGCGTCGCCCGACGCGACTCTCCGCCTGCCCGACGTCGTCGCCCTCCTCGAGCGGCGGCTCGGCGGACGTCCCACGCGCGCGGGCTTCCGGACGGGCGCGCTCACCGTGTGCTCGCTCGAGCCGATGCGCGCCGTCCCGCACCGCGTCGTGTGCCTCCTGGGGCTCGACGACACCGCGTTCCCGCGCGTCGGGAGCCCGAGCGGCGACGACGTGCTCGCGCGCGACCCGCTCGTGGGCGAGCGGGACCGCCGCTCCGAGGACCGCCAGCTCTTCCTCGACGCGGTCCTCGCCGCGACCGACCACCTCGTCGTCGTCCACTCGGGCGCGGACGAGCGGACGGGACGCCCGCTGCCGCCCGCCGTGCCGGTGGGCGAGCTGCTGGACGCGGTGGACGAGTGCGTGGTCTTCCCTCCCGGCCCGGACGGCGGCGCGGCCGACGCTCGCGAGACGCTCGTCGTGCGCCACCCGCTCCAGACGGTCGACGAGCGCAACTTCGAGCCCGGGCAGCTCGGCCGTCCGGGCCCGTTCAGCTTCGACGTCGTCGAGCGCCGGGCGGCCCTCGTCGGCCGGGAGCCGCGCACCGAGCGTCCGGCCCTGCTCGAGTCCCCGCTTCCACCGCTCCCGGACGACGACGCGACCCTCGGCCTCGAGGGCCGCACGGGCCTCGTCCCGACGCTGGAGCACCCGGTCAAGTCGTTCGTCCGCGACCGGCTCGGCGTCTCGCTCCCGCGCGACGAGAACGACCTCGACGACCGGCTGCCGCTCGAGCTCGACGGCCTCGACGGGTGGGCGGCGGGCGACCGGATCCTGTCGGCCGTCCTGGACGGCACGGACCTGGGCGTGGCGGCGAGCGCCGAGCGGCTGCGCGGCAAGATGCCGCCCGGGCGGCTCGGCTCGGCCGTCCTCCAGGGGGTCGCGGACAACGTCGCGGCTGTGGCCGCCGAGGCGGTGCCGTTCGTGCGCGCGCCGGCGTCGACCCTCGACGTCACGACGCTGCTCCCCGACGGGCGGACGCTCGTCGGCACAGTGGCCGGCGTGCGGGACGTCGACGGGCGGGGCGGCACCGTCGTCCGTGCCCTGTACTCGCGGCTCGGCCCCAAGCACCGGCTCCGGGCGTGGGTCCAGCTCCTCGCGCTCGTGGCGGGCGGCGCGCCGGTGTCGTCGGCGGTGACCATCGGCCGCGGGCAGGGCCACCGGCCCACGGCGACCGCGCGCCGGCTCGTCGCGCCGTCCCGCGGCGAGGCTCTCGACCTGCTCGGGCGGCTGGTGGCGGTGCGCGACCTCGCTCTGCGCGAGCCTCTGCCGCTGCCTGTCGACCAGGCCGAGCGGTACGCGAGCCGCCGGGCCGACGGCGAGGAACCGGGCGCGATCCTGCGCGACCTCGACCGCCGCCTCGACGATGAGCGCAACCGTTTCCGCCGGGACGACGAGTACCACGTCCTCGCGTGGGGCGAAGGCTGGCACCTGACGAGCGTCGCGGGCACCGCGTCCGACGGCGAGCGCCGCCACGTCTCCGACGAGGCGACCCGGCTCGGGGTGCTCGCGCGGTTCGTGTGGGACCCGTTGCTGGCGCACGAACGCACGGAGGGATCGGCATGAGCGCGGCCACGAGCGGCGGGCCGGTGGGGCTCGGGACCGAGGACGCCCCGGCCGTCTTCGACGTGTGCGGGCCGCTGCCGCGGGGCACGACCGTCCTCGAGGCGAGCGCCGGGACCGGCAAGACGTACACGATCGCCGCGCTCACGACCCGCTACGTCGCCGAGGGCTTCGCCGAGCTCCCCGAGCTGCTCGTCGTGACGTTCGGGCGGATGGCGACGAGCGAGCTGCGCGACCGCGTGCGGGAACGCCTCGTCACGACCGAGCGCGCGCTGCGCGAGCCGGGCGCGCGGACGAGCGGCGACCCGGTGGTGCGGTTGCTCGCCGACGTCGACGACGCCGAGCTGGCGCGCCGACAGGCGCGGCTCGCGGTGGCGCTGACCCAGGTCGACGCGGCCACGATCACGACGACGCACGGCTTCTGCCAGCAGATGCTCGCGGCGCTCGGGACGTCGACGTCGGGCGGGGTCGTCGAGCCCGGGACGCCGCTCCTGCCGGACGTCGCGGACCTCGAGGCGGAGGTCGTGGACGACCTCTACCTGCGCAAGTACGCGGGGGTCGACCGTGCGACGCTCACGGTGAAGAACGCGCGCGAGGTCGTGCGCAACGCGATCTCCGACCACGCCGCCGTGCTCGCCCCCGACGACGCACCGCCGGGCAGCGCCGCGGCCGACCGGTACGGCATCGCCCGAGCGGCGCGGGCGGAGCTGGAGCGCCGCAAGCGCCTCGCTCACCTCGTCGACTACGACGACCTGCTCGTCCTCCTGCGGGACGCGCTCACGGACCCGGTCTCCGGGTCCGCCGCCGTCGAGCGGGTCCGGGCCCGGTACCGGGTGGTGCTCGTCGACGAGTTCCAGGACACCGACCCGGTCCAGTGGGAGATCCTGCGGGCCGCGTTCCACGACCGCCCGGACGCGGCGAGCGCGCTCGTCCTCGTCGGCGACCCCAAGCAGGCGATCTACGCGTTCCGCGGCGCCGACGTCCACACCTATCTCGCGGCCCGGGCCGACGCGACGGCGTCCACGCTCGGCCGCAACTGGCGCACGGACGCGCCCGTGCTCGAGGGCCTCGCGCACCTGTTCGACGGCGCCGCCCTGGGCGACCCGCGCATCGTCGTCCACCCGGTCGAGGCCGCGCGCCGGGGCCGCCGGCTCGAGGGCGGGCCGCCGGTCCTCGTGCGGCGTGTGGCGCGCGCCGCGGTCGGGGCGAGCGCGAGCGGCAAGGCGCCGAGCGTCGGTCCGGTGCGCGAGGTCGTCGTCGCGGACGTCGCCGCGCAGGTCGTGCGCACGCTCGACGGGACCCGCCTGCGCGCCGACCCGGGAGTCGAGGCGTGGCGGCCTGCGGTGCCCGGGGACGTGGCGGTCCTGGTCCGCACGAACGGCCAGGCCCTCGCCGTCCGCGACGCGCTCACCGACGCGGGCGTGCCTGCCGTGATCTCGGGCCTGTCGAGCGTCTTCGGGTCGCCCGCGGCCCGGGACTGGCTCGTGCTCCTCAACGCGCTCGCGAGCACGGGTGACCCCGGCCGGGTCGCCGCCGCGGCGCTCACGCCGTTCGTCGGGTGGGACGCCCTGCGGCTCGCCGAGGCCGACGACGCCGCGCGCGAGGACCTCGCCGACCTGCTGCGCGAGTGGTCGCACGTGCTCGACGAGCAGGGGGTCGCGGCGCTCGTCCAGGCGACGACGGCCCACGGCCTGCACGAGCGGCTGCTGCGGCGCACCGCCGGTGAGCGCACGTTGACGGACGTCCGGCACGTCGCGGAGGTCCTGCACGCGACCATGCGCGACACGGGGCTCGGCGCGACCGCGCTCGTCGAGTGGCTCCGGGCCCGCATCCAGGACGCCGGGTCGGACTACGCGGAGGAGCGGAGCCGCCGCCTCGAGACGGACGCGGCCGCCGTCCAGGTCGTGACGGTGCACGCCGCCAAGGGCCTCGAGTACCCCGTCGTGCTGGTCCCGTTCGCCTGGGACCGGTTCCTCCCGCGTGATCCCGAGCTGCTCCACCTCCACGACGCGCAGGGCACGCGACGCCTCCACGTGGGCGGTCGCGGCAGCCCCGGGTACGACGACGCCGTCGGCCGCCACCGGACCGAGGAGGCCGGCGAGGACCTGCGGCTCGCCTACGTCGCGCTGACCCGCGCCGCCAGCCAGGTCGTCGTCTGGTGGGCGCCGACGGGCCTCAACTCCGCCGCGGGGGCGCTCGGGCGTCTCGTGCTCGGAGAGCGCGACGTCGACGGCAGCCCGAACGCGACGGCCCGCGTCCCCTCGGACCCCGACGCGCAACGGGCGTTCGACGCCCTCGCCGCTGCCAGCGACGGGACGATCGTGCACGAGACCGTGTCCGCACGACCGGCGCCGGCCCGCTGGACGCCGCCGCCCGGCGACCGCCCCGAGCTCGAGGTCGCGCGCCTGCGCCGCGCCGTCGACACCGCGTGGCGGCGCACGTCGTACTCCGGGCTCACGGCCTCCGCGCACGACGCCGGACCGGCCGGGCCGGGCGCACCCCCGCGCGCGGGCGTCACGGACGAGCCGGAGAACCCGGGCATCACCGACGAGCCCGAGGAACCCACCGAGGTGGTCGAGGGCTGGTCGTCCGGGTCCGACCCGGCCGACGCCGCCCTGCGCGCGGTGCCCTCGCCGCTCGCCGACCTCCCCGGCGGGACGGCGTTCGGGACGCTCGTCCACGCGGTCCTCGAGCACACCGACACCACGGCGGACGACCTGCTCGCGGAGGTCCGGGCCCGGTGCGAGGAGACGGGCCTCGCGCCGGGGATCGGGGTGCAGCCCAGCCGACTCGCCCAGGCGCTGCTGCCCGTGCTGCACACGCCGTGCGGCCCGCTCCTGGGCGGGCGGTCGCTCGCCGACCTCGCGCCGCGCGACCGGCTCGCGGAGCTGGACTTCGAGCTGCCGCTCGCGGGCGGCGACCTGCCCCGGCCGGGCGTCGGGCACGCGCCGCGGCTGCGCGACGTCGCCGACCTCCTGCGAGCCCACCTCGACCCCGGCGACGCGTTCGCGGCCTACGCCGAGCGGCTCGACGAGCTCGGCACGGAGGAGGTGCGCGGGTACCTCACCGGCAGCATCGACGCCGTGCTGCGGGTCCCGGCCACGCCCGGAGCGACGGCTTCCGGGGACCACCGGTACGTCGTCGTCGACTACAAGACGAACCGGCTCGCGCCGCCCGACGAGCAGCTCACGGCCTGGCACTTTCGGCCGGACGCGCTCGTCGCGGGGATGATCGACTCCCACTACCCGCTGCAGCTCCTCCTCTACACGGTCGCGCTGCACCGGTACCTGCGCTGGCGGCTCCCGGGCTACGACCCGGACCGCAACCTCGGGGGTGGGGTCTACCTGTTCGTGCGCGGGATGTGCGGCCCGGGGACGCCGGTCGTCGACGGGGCGCCGTGCGGGGTGCTGTCGTGGCGGCCGCCGACGTCGCTCGTCGTCGCCCTGTCGGCACTGCTCGACGGTGTGGCGCCGGACCGCCGGGCGACGGACGGAGGACGGTCATGAGCGCGGTGACGGACGTCGTCGACGGGGACCCGAGAACGCCGTGGCGCGCCGGTCCGCTCCTCGGGTCCTTCGCGCGGGCGGGCGTGCTGACCTCGGCGGACGTGCGGACGGCCGAGCGGCTCGGCGCGCTGACCGGCGAGGACGACGAGGTCGTCCGCCTCGCGGCCGCGCTCGCGGTGCGGGCGCTGCGCTCCGGGTCGGCGTGCGTCGACCTCCGCGACGTGCGGACCCTCGTGGCGGAGGACGTCGACGAGGCGGCGCCGGACACGCTCGCCCCGGACGACACGGGTGCGGCGCGGACTCCCGTCGCCGAGCTCCCGTGGCCCGACGAGGCCGGCTGGGAGGCCGCGCTGCGGCGGAGCCCGCTGGTGGCCGACGGCGTCGACGGACCGGCGGACCGACCGGTACGGCTCGTCGACCACCGCCTCTACCTCGACCGCTACTGGCGCGACGAGCAGGTCGTCCGGGTCGCGGTCGAAGAACGGCTCGCCTCACCGCTCCCGGTGGACGAGGCCGCCCTCGACGCCGCGCTGGCCCGCTACTTCCCGGGCAGGGCGGACGACCGGCAGCGTCTGGCCGCCGCGACCGCAGCCCGCTCCCGCCTCACGGTGCTCACGGGAGGCCCGGGCACCGGGAAGACGACGACCGTGGCCCGCCTCGTGGCGACGCTGCGCGACACGCTCGACACGGACGCCCAGCCGCTGCGCGTCGCCTTCTGCGCCCCGACCGGCAAGGCCGCGGCCCGGCTCCAGGAGGCCGTCGACACCGAGCTCGCACGGCTGGGGGCCGGCACCGTCCACGCGACGACGATCCACCGTCTGCTCGGGTCGCGCCCGGACTCGCGCACCCGGTTCCGACACGACCGCGCCAACCGGCTGCCGCACGACGTCGTCGTCATGGACGAGGCGTCGATGGTGTCGCTCCCGCTGCTGGCGCGCGTCCTCGAGGCGCTGCGGCCCGACGCGCGGCTCGTGCTCGTCGGCGACCGGCACCAGCTCGCGTCCGTCGAGGTCGGCGCGGTCCTGGGGGACCTGGTCGACCGGCTCGCGTCGCCCGTCGGCCACCGCGCCCCGGACGACCCGGACGACCTCGTCGGCGCCGACGGCACCGACGGCACCGACGGCGCGGCGACGGGCCGTCACCCCGGCGCCGTGGTCGAGCTGGTCGTACGGCACCGGTTCGGCGCCGAGCTGGGCGCGCTCGCCGACGCGATCAACGCCGGCCGCCCCGACGACGCCCTCGAGCTCCTGCGCGCGGGCGGCGCCCACGTCGAGCTCGTCGAGCTCACCGACGACGTGGTCCGCGAGACCGACGTCCCCCAGGTCCGGGACGACGTCGCAGCCGCGGGCGCCGCGGTGACCGCGGCCGCCCACGCGGGCGACGCGGCCGCTGCGCTCACCGCTCTGGGCGCGCACCGCCTCCTCGTCGCGCACCGTCGCGGGCCCGCGGGGGTCGTCCGCTGGGCGGCGCTCGCGCAGGGCTGGGTGGCCGAGGCGACGGGCCTGCGCGAGACCGGGCCGTGGCCCCTCGGGCGGCCCGTGCTCGTCACGACGAACGACCGCACGACGGGGCTCTCGAACGGCGACACCGGTGTCGTCGTCGACGACGGCGAGGGCGGCGCGGTCGTCGCCTTCGGCGAGCCAGGCAACCCCCGGCTGGTACGGCCGCACCGGCTGCCCGCCGTCGAGCCGGTGCACGCGATGACGGTCCACCGCGCGCAGGGCAGCCAGTTCACGCGCGTGACCGTCGTGCTGCCGCCCGCCGACTCGCCTCTGCTGACCCGCGAGCTCCTCTACACGGCGGTCACGCGCGCCCAGGAGCTCGTGCGCGTCGTCGGGACCGCGGACGCCGTGCGCGCCGCCGTCGAACGGCCGGTCCGTCGCGCCAGCGGGCTCAGGTTCGCCCGCTGACCCTGCTCACCCCTACCCCCGGCGCGGCCGACCGTACGGTGACCCACCGCACCCGGCGCCGACCCCTGGGGTTGTCGACCGTTCTCGGGCCGACCATGCGTGTACGCGCATGGTCGAGGAGCCTCTGAGGTGCGTGATCGCATGCTCGGCGCGGGTCAGTGCCGCAGCGCCCGCGCCAGCTCGACCAGCGCCGCATGGACCTCCGCCATGCCGGGGTTCGCCCGCCGTGGGTCGTCCGGGTCGCGCCCGGCGAGCAGTGCCTCGAGGTACCGGCGGTCCGCGTCGAGCCGTGTCATCCCTTCCGAGGACGGCGTCCCGTGCCCGGGCACGACGACATCCGCGCGGGCCACGTACGGCGCGAGGCGGTCGAGCCCGTCGAGGTAGGCGGCCAGGTCGTCGGGCTCGAACAGGAGCGGGAGCTCGACGTCGCTCAGCATGTCGCCGGCGACCAGGACCTGCGCTCTCGCCAGCCAGACTGGGGCGTGGCCGGGCGCGTGCGCGTCGTGGACGACGAGCTCGGGGTCGCCGGGCAGCAGGGGCGGGGTCGCGGGCCACGGCCGTACGCGCCCGACGAGGTCCAGCAGGTCCGGCGTCCACGGGTGCGGGCCGGCGTCGGCGGAGCCCTCGCCGCTGACCAGCGCGGTCTGGAGCGTGTCCCGGCGGCCGCGGGCGAGCGAAGCGGCGGGCGCCGAGGCCCAGCGGGGTGCCGCGCCGAACCGCGGGTGCCACAGCAGGTGGTCGTGGTGGGCGTGGGTCGCGATCCCGCCGACGACGCGGAGCGCGCGGGCATCGAGCGCGTCCGCCAGCCCGGCGAGCTCGTCGGGGTGCCAGGCCGGGTCGACGAGGAGGGCCTCGCCCCGGCGCACGGCCACCGTCGACGTGGTCGTCATCGTCCGGCTGGTGGCGACGAGCACCCCCGGCGCGACCTCGACGAGCACCCGTGGCACCGCGCGACCGTAACATCGGCGGCTCCGCACCGCCCGGCGTCGTGCGGACCTTCGGGCGGGATCACGGCAGCCGCGCGAGCGCTCGGGCGCCACCCCCAGGCGCCGGTCCACGCGGCCTGTGCACAGGGGGCGTCCGGTCCGACGCACGGCCGCGCGACAGGCCGCCAGACTCCCGGCATGAGCCCGACCCGCACCGACGTCGCCCGGCGTCGTCCGCCCGACCGTCCCGCCGACCGCGCCTCCGGCCGTCCGCCGCTGCGCACCTCCCCAGCCGTCCGCCCCGGCAGCCTCCGCGCCGTGTGGCAGGAGCACCTCGACACCTACGACGCCGCCGACTGCGCCCGCTTCGGGGCCGGCGCCCCCGGCCACGAGCACGGCCGGCTCCTGGCGGCCGAGGTGCCCGAGACCCTGGAACCGTTCGTCCGCGGCACGCTCGTCGACACCCCCGGCCCGACGGACATCGTCCCGTTCACCCGCCTCGACGGCGACGCCGCGGCGGTTCTCCTCGACGTGCTCCCCGCCGGGCTGCTCACCGACCGGCAGAACGACGCCCCGAGCCTGCGCGCGATCCTCGACGCGACCGCCACCCGCCCCGACCGGCTCGAGGTCCACGGCTACGCCGTCGGGCCGGGGCGCTGCGACGAGCGCCTCACCGCCGAGGGCGTGTACGTCCGCTACGACGACGACGTCCGCCTCCCCCGCCGCCACGACGACGGCTGCGACTGCGAGCGCCTGTGGTCGTACGTGGTGGACGAGCTCGGGCTCGACGACGACGGTGCGCGCCGCCCGGACGAGATCCTGCCGACCTACCGGGTCGACGACGAGCGCTGGTGGCGGCTGTGGTGGGACTGACGCCGGCGCTGCGCGCGGGGGCGGCGTGGGCCCGCCGGCACACGCGTCGGATCGCGGGGGTGGCAGCCGTCCTCGTGGTCGTGGGTGTGACCGCGGTGGCGCTCGTCGCCGGCCACGACGCGTCCGAGGGGCAGCCCGCGACGACCGGCGGACCGCAGCTGCCGGACCGGCTCGAGCGCTCCGCCCGCCCCGCGGACCTCGAGCGTTCGGACGAGCGCGGCGCGGTCGCGGCGGCCATCTACGTGCTGGAGCTCGAGCCGTACGGCCTGCGCAGCGGCGACTGGCACGAGTTCGCGCGCCTCTGCTCGACGCAGAGCGGCTGGTGCCGCGACAAGGCCGCGTCGATGCGCGGCGTCACGGCGGGCGCGGTCCGCTACGACGGCTGCGACGCCCGGGCCGAGGCCGTGCGGACGACCCCCACGGACGCGCCGGACACCTTCGTCGTGACGGTCGCCCACCGGCAGGCGGCGTGCGTGCGGCACGCGCTCGCCCCGACGCCCGCCACCACTGCGACCGCCGCCGGGGCCGGGCCGACCACCGCTGCCGGGCCCGCCGCCGGTACGGACGACGCCGCGGCGTCGGACGTGTACGGGGGCAACGACGACCCGGGCGCGCTGCCCGACCTCCTCGACCTCACGGTCCGGCACGGCACCGCGGGCTGGCAGGTGGTCCGGGCGAGCCTCGCGTGAGCCCCGGCGATCAACCCGCGGCGCTCAGGAACTCCCGGATGCCCGCGACGACGAGCTCGTGGTCGTCGTGCTGCGAGAGCCCCGACACCGCGACCGACCCGACGACGCCCACCCCCGCGACCCGCACGGGGAACGCCCCGCCCGCGGCGGCGTACTCGAGGAACGGCAGCTCGTGGGCCTGCCCGAACGTGCGCCCCCGTGCCACCTCGCGCAGGTTCGCCAGGTACGTGGAGACCCCGAACCGCGCGACCACCCGCGACTTCCGCTCGACCCACGAGTCGTTGTGCGCGCTCGTGCCGTCGAGCGCGGCGTGGAAGAGCTGCTGCTCACCGCGCCGGACGTCCACGACGACGGCCAGGCCGCCGGCCCTCGCCCGCTCGACGAGCAGGCAGCCGAGCCGCCACGCGTCGTCGTTCGTGAAGGTCCGGAAGACGAGCTCGTGCTCCTGGTCCTGGAGGGTTGCGATGGTCGCGGACAGGTCGTCGTCGGGCTTCGGGGTCGCGGGTGCGTCGGTCGCCATGACGGCATCGTCCCACCGGTCGGCGTGCCGGTATGCTCCGACCACTCGCCTCAGCGAAGCGTCGACGGAGGAACATGACGATCCCCGCACCCGGGTGGTATCCGGACCCCTACCGCGCCGGGATGCTGCGCTGGTTCGACGGGCACGGGTGGACCGAGCACGTCGCCCCCCTCCCGGGCGGCCCGCAGGCGGTAGGCGACCCGTACCAGGCCGCACCGGTGGCCCCGTCCACCGCGGTCCCCGCACGGAAGCGGCTCCCGGACCACGTCCGCGCCCTGATCGTCCTGGGAGCGTTGGCGGCCGTCGTCCTGGTGGGCGCGGTCGGCGCGTTCGTGTCCCGACAGCTCGGCGAGGCGTGGGACCGGGCGGTCGTCTCCGCCCAGCAGCAGGGCGCCTCCGACGGCGCCGGCGCCCCCGGCGCGGGTACGCCGGCCGACGACTGGCGCGTGACGTGCGACGACGTCCGCACCGAGATCATGAACCACCTCGGCGACTACTGGGAGGTGCCCGAGCTGCAGCCGTCGACGCTCACGAACGCCGAGGTCGTCCAGGACCGCCAGCTCACCGTGGAGATCCCGGCCCCGGGAAAGCCCGCCGTCTGGGTGCTCGAGTGCCGGTTCGACGGGGCGTTCGACGCCGGACGCGTCGCCGACGTCTGGGCCGACGTGATGCTCTACCCGGACGGCGGCCTCGAAGTCAGGATCGACTGACCGCTCGCGTCAGCCCGCGATCCCAGCGGACGGGCACAGGGCCGCCACCGAACAACCCCCGCAGTTCGGCTTCCGCGCGAAGCAGCACCGCCGCCCGTGGAAGATCAGCCGGTGCGACATCATCGTCCACTCGGGCCGCTCGATCAGGTCCCCGAGCGCCGTCTCGATCTTCACCGGGTCCGTCTCCTCGGTCCACCCGAGCCGCCGCGACACGCGCTTCACGTGCGTGTCCACGGTGATTCCCGGCACCCCGAACGCGTTCCCCAGCACGACGTTCGCCGTCTTCCGGCCCACACCCGGCAACGTCACCAGGTCCTCCAACCGGCCCGGGACCTCACCGCCGAACCGCTCCACCAGCGCCTGCCCCAGCCCCATGAGCGACGCCGACTTCGCCCGGAAGAACCCGAGCGGCTTGAGGATCCCCTCGAGCTCCTCCCGGTCCGCACCCGCATACGCCGCGGCGTCCGGGAACCGGCGGAACAGCGTCGGCGTCACCTGGTTCACGCGCACGTCCGTCGTCTGCGCCGACAGCACCGTCGCCACCAGCAGCTCCAACGGGTTCGTGAAGTCCAGCTCGCACCGCGCGTCCGGGTACGTCTCCGCGAGCTCCCGGTCCACCCGGCGTGCCCGGCGGACCAGACCCAGGTGCGTCGTCGGCGGCTTCGCCGGGACGATCCGCGGCGCCGCAGCGGACGAGGAACCCTTCACGGAGGCTGCCATGCCGACACCCTACGACCCACCTGACCGCATGACCTCGCAAGATGCGGCAGACTGTAGGTGACCGCGACGGCGTCGCGCCGGACAGCGGCCAACCCCAGCCGGCCCTCCCCGAAACGCCGGCGACGACGACGAAGGACCACAGGCGTGGACGACGAGGTTGTTCTCAAAGCCCCCCTCTTCGCAACCATGGAACCCGAAGAGACCCGCAAGCTCTTCGAGTCGATGCAGAAGGTCACGCTCGGACGAGGCGACGTCCTCTTCCACGAGGGCGAGCCCGGCGACCGTCTCTACGTGATCGCGCGAGGCAAGATCAAGCTCGGCCGACGAGCCCCCGACGGACGCGAGAACCTCCTCTCCGTCCTCGGCCCCGGCGAGATGTTCGGCGAGCTCTCCCTGTTCGACCCCGGGCCCCGCACCGCCACCGCGTCCGCCGTGTCCGACGCGCTGCTGTACGAGCTCCACAACAAGCAGCTCATCGCGTGGCTCACCGAGCACCCCGGCGTCTCCGGGCACCTGCTCCGCGCCCTCGCGCAGCGCCTGCGCCGCACCAACGACTCCCTCGCCGACCTCGTCTTCTCCGACGTCCCCGGCCGCGTCGCCAAGGCCCTCCTCGACCTCGCCGGCAAGTTCGGCGAGCCCACCGCCGACGGCGTCCGCGTCGCCCACGACCTCACGCAGGAAGAGCTCGCGCAGCTCGTCGGGGCGTCCCGCGAGACCGTCAACAAGGCGTTGGCGGACTTCACGCAGCGCCATTGGGTGAGGCGTGAGGGCCGGGCGGTCGTCCTCCTCGACGTGGACCGCCTGGAGCGTCGCGCGCGGTAGGTGTCTTGTGGTCACCTCCGCGGACCGGGTGGGGGATGTCGCGCATGTACGACGACGGCGGTCGCCCTTCGTGGGCGACCGC